>CALLXZ010000030.1 GCA_937875605.1 uncultured Moheibacter sp. | reverse complement strand
GACAAAGCCGGTTAGCAGAAGTAGCTAATAATCATTTCGGAATCAAATGCAAAGCCGAATGGAAAGGCGAAATTATTTCGCATACAGATGATGCACCAAACGAATGCTTTCGCAAGTACAGTTCTGTGCAAGAAAGCTATCGCGACCATTCTAAATTTCTTGCGGAAAGACCTTATTACAAAGATTTATTCAAATTGAATCTACACGATTACAAAGCTTGGGCACACGGATTGAAAAAAGCCGGATACGCCACCAATCCCAAATATGCCGGAATTCTCATTTCGAGAATTGAAAAATACAAATTGGATGAATTTGATCAATTAACGCCTGCGCAAGTTCAGCAGAAGTTACTTGAATTATACGGTCCTACGGAAGTCATAGCACTGTCGGGATTGACCCAAACTGCATCCGATGTTATCGCCGTTACCGTTCCGGAACCAGTCGCTTCCGCAGTGATTGCTTCCGTCGAACAACCGGTTAAAAAAATCGAAATAGAAGAACGATCGAAAAATCCAATGATGCGCATCAAAAATCATAAAATTGGTGTGGATTATGTAATCGCTTTGGAAAATGAAACAATTGCTTCCCTTTCAAAATTATATGATTTCAAAACCAAAGAATTAGCTTCTTTTAATGAACTTCCAGAAAACGGAAAACTGACACCGGGACAATTTGTATTTTTAGGAAAAAAGAAAAACAAAGGAGCCGATAAAAACTACAAAGTACAAGCCGGAGACAATATGTATCTCATTGCCCAAAAAACAGGAATAAAACTTTCCAAACTTTATAAATTAAACAAGTTGAATGTGGGTCAACAACCTAAATCCGGAACTGTTTTGAATCTAAAAACCCGAAAACGATAAAATGATTTACCAGAGAAGCAGCGCCCTTTTTCAAGAAGCTCAAAATTATATTCCGGGAGGTGTAAATTCACCCGTTCGTGCTTTTAAATCGGTCGGAGGAGTTCCCGTTTTTATGAAAAAAGCTTTGGGAGCTTACCTTTACGACGAAGACGGAAGAAATTACATCGACTATATCAATTCATGGGGACCGATGATTTTGGGACATACCCACCCGATGGTTTTGGAAGCCGTTACCCATCAGCTCAAAAAAGGATTTTCTTTCGGCACACCGACCGAATTGGAAATGGAAATTGCAAAATTCATCTCGGAAAATGTTCCGAATGTTGATAAAATCCGGATGGTGAATTCCGGAACGGAAGCTTGTATGAGCGCCATTCGTCTGGCACGCGGATTTACAGGACGCGATAAAATCGTCAAATTCGAAGGTTGCTATCATGGACACTCCGATTCTTTTCTGATCAAAGCCGGAAGCGGTGCTGCCACTTTTGGAAATCCTAACAGTCCCGGCGTAACAAATGGAACAGCAAAAGATACTTTGCTGGCGAGATTTAATGATTTGGAGTCGGTTCGAAATTTATTTGAACAAAATCAGGATGAAATAGCAGCTGTCATCATCGAGCCAATTGCCGGAAATATGGGCTGTATCGTTCCTGAATTTGGTTTCATGGAAGAATTACGAAAACTCTGTACACAAAAAGGTGCTTTACTAATTTTTGATGAAGTGATGACAGGATTTCGTTTAGGGTTTGGCGGAGCCCAGAAATCTTTGAATATAGAGGCGGACTTGATAGCTTACGGAAAAATCATCGGTGGTGGATTTCCGGTAGGTGCTTTTGCAGGAAGAAGCGAAATTATGGATCATCTTGCACCTTTGGGACCGGTTTATCAGGCAGGAACTTTATCAGGAAATCCGATTGCGATGCGAGCCGGACTGACCACACTTTCTATTTTGCATAATGAGCCCGATTTATACATTCGAATTGATGAAACAACCAAAATCCTTCACGAAGAAATTTCGTCTATCCTTTCCCAAAAAGGAATTGCACATACAGTAAATCGCTTCGGTTCGATGATTTCTTTCTTTTTTGGTGAAAATAAAGTTTCCAATTTTGACGATGCCCAAAAAGCCGATCATCTTTTATTCAACCAATTTTTCCATCATTTACTGAACGAAGGAGTCTATCTTCCGCCTTCGGGATATGAAACTTGGTTTATTTCTGATTCGATTGGAAATGAGGAAATCGAAAAAACACTGGAAGCCGTGGAAAAATTTGAAGTTAAATTCACCTAAAATTTAAACGTCAATTTTAATCTAAATCTTAATTTTCATATATTCTGTTACTTCGTGAATGACAACTTTTTGATGTTTTTCCGGAATATTTATTTGTTTAGGCAGAAGTGAATTATCCTATTAATTTTTTAATATAAGATATTTAACATCAATTATTTATATAATTATATTTAATATTTTACTTTAATCAAATTCATGATTTCACTTACTTAAAATCTTCTTTATTCACAGATAAAATCATTAGGATAAACTGATTCAATTGAGTTAAAGCCCTAAAATTCAAAAGATAAATTTTCCAATCATAAATCACCTAACCTTAATTTTCATTACCTTTAATTAGAAATTCTTCTTTTATGAAAAATCTATACTTAATTTGTTTTTTTACCATTAGCACCTTTGCTTTTTCGCAAAGAAACTACGAACAATCTCTGGAGGAAGCAAAAGCATTTGGATCTTTTAAATCTGCTGAAAATAATCTATTAGACGCAGAATATAAGCCGGAATATTATCGACTTGAAATGAATTTAAACCCAAATCAACTAGATTATTCAGGAAAAACAACGATGCATTTTACAACCACTTCAGACTTAAATCAAATTAAAATCAACGCACAACCTAACTTGTCGATTGCGTCCATTACCTACCATTCAAACACTATAACTGACTTTTCCCGAGCCGAAAACGTCTTAACCATTCAATTACCTGAAACAATCCCAAACAATCAACTCGATTCCATTACCATCAGTTTTTCAGGCGAAGCTAATTCAACATCCAACGGTTTAAAAAGAGGGTTTCACGAGGAAGTTCCCGTCATGGAAACTATTTCGGAACCTTGGCATGGATCCAGTTGGTGGGTGTGTAAAGATGATTTAATTGACAAAGTTGAAAAATTAGACGTATATATTACGCACCCTACGGAATTCAAAGTAGCTTCAAATGGGCTTTTAAAATCTGTAACCGCTATAGGAAATGGAAATTCGAAAACACATTGGCAACATAATTATCCTATCACAACCTATCTTGTAGCAATTGCGGTGACTAATTATGCAGAATATAATAATTCGGTCACAATCAACGGAACGAACGTACCCATTGTAAACTACCTCTATCCGGAGACGCTTTCCAATTGGACAGCATCACTTGACCAAGTTCCATCATACATTGAATTTTTGAGCGAGAAATGGGGAGATTACCCTTACAAACAGGAAAAATACGGACATGCGCAATGGAACCGAGGCGGCGGAATGGAGCACGCCACCATGAGTTTTATGGGAAATTTTAACTTTGGATTAGTTGGCCATGAACTTGCTCATCAATGGTTTGGAGATCAGGTTACGTGTGGAACTTGGCACGATATCTGGCTAAACGAAGGTTTTGCTGAATATGGAGATGGACTTCTCACACAAAATGTTTACGGAGATAATGAATTTTCAAATTGGAAAGAGTACAACATCGGATTGATTACAGCAGAAAATTTTGGATCCGTATATAATCCTGAAGCAGAAAATCAGTCGAGAATTTTTAACTATCGATTGACTTACGCCAAAGGATCCATGGCTGTACATTTGATTCGCTACATACTCAATGATGATGAATTGTTTTTTCAATCATGTCGTGATTTCCTGAACAACCCGGAATTCACTTACAATTATGCCGTAACAGAAGATTTAAAGATGAGTCTTGAAAATTCAACAGGCATGAATTGGGATGATTATTTTGCCGATTGGATTTACGGAGAAGGACATCCTATTTTTGATGTTAAAGTACATAAAATCAGCAATTCAAATCAAGTTACCGTAACCTTTAATCAAACTACATCACATAACTCTGTTTCGTTTTTTCAAACGCCATTCGAAATCGAATTTAGGGGCGGTAACGGAGAAAGCACCACAAGACGTTTTAACCTTACTGAAAATGGACAATCTTTCATTGTAAACGATTTGCCATTTCCAACCACCTCATTCATACCCAATCCTAAATTTGATGTCATCTGTCAAATTAATTCTACTGTTTTAAACAATGAAGAATTCGAATTAAACAATTCCAATCAAGCAAAACTATACCCCAATCCAGCTAAAGCACAATTTACAATTGAAAACAAACAACCCATCAACGAAATAAAAGTTTTTGACGCATCAGGAAAAGCAATATACAATGTCAAGGGCTTAAATGACACTAAAATCCAAATCAAAACCAACTCTTGGCCGACGGGAATTTACATGGTTCAAATTCATTCCGGAGTCGGAATTCAATTAAAAAAATTACTGATAGAATAACCGATGAAATTTACTTCTTATCGAATTTTTATCCTGCTAATAGCTTGTGTTTGGCTTACAAATGGAGTCTACGCCAAACTATTAGGACTTGTTCCAAGACACGAATTAATAATTAAAGAAATACTCGAAGTTAACAACTCTAAATATCTGGTTATCATAATTGGAATATTAGAAGTAATGATGACCATTTGGATCATTTCAGGTAAGTATTCAAAAATCAATGTACTTATTCAAGCATTCACAATCTTACTGATGAATGTTTTAGAATTCATCTATACACCCGAACTTTTATTGTGGGGAAAATGGAATTTTATTTTCGCCCTACTATTTGTGTTTTTCATTATTTGGAACGAATTTTATAACCGCCCAAAACCTATTGAGAAGTGCTAAAACTTAAAAACCATCCTTTTGCCGTGGAGGCCTATTTTGAGAAATCAATGGTTTTGACATACGCTTTCCCAAAAGAAACATTGATTCCACTTTTACCAGAATGCCTCGAATTAGACGATTTTAAAGAACAATACGGATTTATGGCTATCGCAATCGTTCAAACAAGAGATCTTCGCCCAAAAGGATTCCCTAGCTTTTTAGGAAACAACTTTACACTGATTGGCTATCGCATTTTTGTCCGTTATAGAAATTCACAAGGAAAAAGACTTCGCGGACTTTACATTTTAGAATCCGAAACCGATCAAAAGAAAATGGAATTTCTCGGAAATATTTTCACCAAATACAACTACAAAACTACTGATATAAGCATTGAAAAGAAGAGGAATCAGATTAACATTCAATCAGTTGCATCAGAATTATCCCTTCAATTTCTACAGAAAGAATCCGCATCCCAATTACCGGAAAACTCTCCTTTTGCAGATTGGAAAGAAGCACGAAGATTTGCAGGACCGCTTCCGTTTACTTTTACATTTGATCAATCAAAAAATGAAGTTTTAATCATCGAAGGCGTTCGTACCAACTGGAAACCGGAACCTTTAGAAATCCTTTCTGAAGAAACCGCATTTTTCAAAAAAAGAAATCTGAAGGACGGAATTCCCGCCAACGCCTTTATCGTCGAAAACATTCCATATCATTGGAAAAAAGGAAAAATTGAACTATGGATACCCTAAGAAAACCTTTTCAAGGCATCTTTAATATCATTCGTTTTAACTGGCATTTTTATGTCCTACCCCTCTTGATTATTCTGTTTACATTTGTAATAAATAATTACTATAATAATGATTTTAATATAATTATAAATTTTATTTTAAGTTTTAGTTTACTATTAATTTTCATTTCACTAATTGTTTCCTATTATATTTATGATCTTTCGGATTTATACAAATTCAAATGGATGGAAGAATTGCCTATTTCAGAAAACATATTGAACATTCACGCCGGATTTGACGAGACTTCCCCAATACTCGAACAGAAGTTTCCAAATACAGCACTTATCATTTACGACTTTTATGACGCGAAAATCCATACCGAAATATCCATCAAACGTGCACGGAATATTTATCCTCCATCCATTAAAACCATCAAAATCACATCCAAACAATTACCTGCAATAAATAACTATTTTGATTTGATATTTAATATTTTAAGCGCTCATGAAATTCGAAATAATCAAGAACGAATTCAATATTTCAAAGAACAGAATAGAACGCTGAAACCAGAGGGTAGAATTTGTGTCACAGAACATTTGCGTGATCTACCAAACTTCCTCGCCTACACGATCGGCTTTTTTCATTTCCACTCTAAAAACACTTGGGAAGAAACGTTTCGCGAAGCAGGATTGGAAATTGAAAAAAAAATCAAAACAACCGCTTTTATAACCACTTTTATTTTAAAGAAAAATGGAACTTCATCTTAAAATCATTGGAATGTTGCTCATCGGTTTGGGCATGGTACACATCGGATTTGCAAAATATTTCAAATGGAAACTGGAACTTTCAAATCTCAGTTTAATCAACCGCCAGATGATGCAAACGCATACTTTCTTCATTGCGTTAACGGTTTTCCTGATGGGAATTTTGTGTTTGTTTTGGGGAGATGATTTAATCCAAACTCCATTTGGAAAGAAAATTACAAGCGGACTAGCCGTTTTCTGGACGTGCAGATTATTTTTCCAGTTTTTCGTTTATTCACCCAAATTATGGCGAGGAAAACGACTAGAAACCATGATTCACATCCTTTTTTCTGTCTTTTGGATTTATTTTTCGGTGATTTTCTGGAAAATTGCTATTTCATAGAGACGCGATGGACGCATCTCTACAATTTTGTTAATCTTGAATTTCCAACAATTCCACTTCAAAAATCAAAGTCGAATTCGGACCAATTTCTTTGCTGATTTGTTCTTCGCCATAAGCCAGCCACGCCGGAATAAAAAATCGATATTTGCTACCAACCGACATCAATTGAACGCCAACTGTCCAACCTGAAATCACGCGATTAAGCGGAAAAGTCGCCGGTGCACCTCGTTTTACAGAACTATCGAAAACTTCACCATGAATTGTCGTTCCGTGGTAATGACACTTCACTTTGCTTGTAATGCTCGGTTTTGGACCTTCCGCTTCCGTGATAATTTCATATTGCAATCCATTTTCTAAAGTCACAACGCCTTCTTTTTTACCGTTTTCTTCCAAGAAATCCTGACCTTCTTTCAGGTTTTTTGCTGCCAACTCTTGTTTTCTTTTGAACAATATATCTGCTACGCCCATTTTTTATTTTTTGTAAATGTATAATTAATCAACTAAATCTACCAATTCATCACCTATCAATAACGCCATTATAAAGTTAGCCTAATAAGACATAATGTATAGTTTAAGTTTATTTTCCGCAAAATAAAACCCCATAAAATTAATCATTGAGGCTATATTTATTTGAAATAATTCTTTAATCCACTTTCTTCATTTCCTGCCAATTCTGATCTTGAAATGTGGAAGAAGGATCAAAATTCGGGTTGTTCGTCATAATAAATGAAGAATTATCGTTACGACTCCATGCATGGTCATAACCGGACGAAAGCTCCACTGTTCCGTTTGTGTCTTGATAATTTTCTACTTCGCGAATGGTTTTAATGAAAGAAGAAACCGATCGATCATTTTCACCAGGTTGCGATTCCCAAGTTCTCATCTGATTGTCAATGCTTTGTAGATTACGATTTCCCTGATCGATGGTTTGCTGTGCAATCATTTTGGTTCTTTCGTCCATCACACGCACTTTTTCATCGCTTATTCGGTCTTTATTCTGTCGTACGGAAACCCAGAATTTGTCAACTGCATTTTTCCAATCAGGATTGGTCCGGTTGGAAGTTAAAATAACGGTAAACATTTCCAATGCTTTCTCCTCGTCTTCAGCAGGATAGGTAAAAACCATGCGATATAACGCACCTCCCGATAAAACTTCGTCATAGGTTCCCATATACGGATTTGGAAATGTCAAACGTGAATTTTTCATACCACAAACCGCATAACCCAATTTCCCATTCGGCCATTTTAATTTTGCCGTAATCGCTTTATTCTCAAATTGAATATCGGATGCGCCATAACCCATCATCTCCATACGTGTTTTCTGATCGTCTTTCCCTAATTTTTCACTCACTTCCTGATTCCACTGAACATCTGAAATCTCAGGATTTCCAATTTCCTGCGCAAAGTCTGTTCGTAAGAATTCTTCTGCTGACATAGGCTGTCGGAATTTGCAATATTCTGTTTGCATCTGACTGGAAAATTGTGCATTCTGCGGATTAGTTGTCCAATTCCATGAAATATTTGGTAAAATTTCAAATGTATATTTTCCATCCGGAGATTCCGCCCTGAATGTAAGATTATTGCCTTCGCAAGCATTTCCAGGCATTGTCCAGATGACTTCACCATTCGTTTTCCAATTTTTAGGTAATAAAATACTTAAGGCTTCAACCGGTTCGGAAAAACCTGTTTTATCCCAAATCCGAACCCTTTCGAAAACTGTAAAATCTTTTCCTTCTTTAAAAGCTTCCTTTGAAAAATTAGAATTTGATAAAATATTCTTTTCATCTGCCCCTAAATTCTTACAAGAAGTAATGCTAATAATCAATAATCCTAAAACTAATTTTCTCATCTTTTCATTCATTTTATAATCCGATGATAAAATTAGTTTTCAAAATTCTTATTTCGTCCTGATTATTGACTTTGTAAAAAATTGAAACAAGAATACCTTTAATTAGACAAGATTTGCCAACTCTTCACCTACTAGCGAACCAATTGCGATGCCCGTTCCCGTAAGCCTTACACCACAATATAGGTTCTTTGAAAGTTGGCGAATTATTGGATCACGAGTGGGTCCCATTCCCATAATTCCACTCCATCGGTGCTCAATTTCGAAGTTTTGATTGGGTAGAATAATTTCTCTTAAATAGGTTTCCAACTGGTTTTGAATGAGCTCGGTCACACCAAATTCTGTGGTTGTTTCTCCTTCAATGTCCAGATTTCTCCCTCCTCCAAATAAAATCCGATTACCTACATTCCGGAAATAATAAAAGCCTTCATCCATATGAAAACAACCTTTTATTTGTAAGTTTTCAATGGGTTTGGTAATTAAAACCTGTGCTCGTGCCGGTACAATTCGAACATCTTGAAAGAGTTTTTTTGTAAAAGCATTGGTACATAAAAATGCTTTATTTGTTTTGAATGTAAATTGATTGTTTAATTCAATCTCCACTCCTGACCCTAATTCTTCCAAATGAGTAACTTCCAAGTTGTTTAAAATGGAAATATCTTTTGAGATTACCGTTTTGATAAATGATTTCATCATTTTTCCGGTATTAATATGTCCTTCCAATTTGGTTTCGATTGTCCCGATCAGTTTATCAAATCCAAAATTTTTGTTAGATCTTTCATACACATTTTGATTAAAAATAGGATAAAACCATTGGTTTATTTCTTCTAATTTATCCAAACTTTTTTGCATCAACTCTTTGTCTTCATTTCGGAATAATTCGTATCCGCCTAACTCTTGATAATCCATATTTTCATCTCCCAAAATGGATCTTAATTTCTGCAAACCACGAAACCTTCTTTCCACCAAATCGTAAATTTCATCTTTGGATTGACCTTCTAAATAAAAAAGAATTTCGGAAAGCGTACCGAAACAAGCAAATCCAGCGTTTTTGGTACTTGCACCTTCTGGCAACATTCCTTTTTCGATGATGACAATTTTTGCTTCAGGATGTTTTTCACGTAAATGATGCGCCGTACTCAAACCTACAATTCCGCTTCCGATAATGGTAAAATCCACATTTCGAAAGTATGTCTCCAATTCCCAAAAACTTAAATTCATATAGAAATTATTTAGTCCAAAAATAGAATGATTTTGTGGATTTAACGCAGTTCATTCGCTGAAAATTACCGTTCATAAGTTCATACTTTCTGTTCTTAAAATTCTTTATTTAATTTGAAACCAATTGCCTAAATTTATTAAATAATTGCCCCCTCTAAAATCCTCTATATGAAAAATCACTATTTAATTCTTGTTGTCATATGTAGCGCAAATTTCTTACTTGCGCAAAACCAAATTTTTACAATTTATCATGACAAAGTTGCTTTGCAAAAAGATGTTGAAAATTTAATTGAACTTTTTTCAAATGATTTAAAGAAAATCGAGCCAACCATTTCATTTGACATCAAAAGCCGTGTCAATACAACACCTTATTTAATTTACTATGATGGAAAGACTGAAGTGAATTTGCCCTTTTGGGGGGAAGTTATTCCTGAGCAAAAAGAATTTTTCAATCAAATTTCAGGAAGTCAAGAAAAAGGAAAAGAAATTTTCGGCTTGTTTTTCAATGGATTTTACATTCCGCATGAATTAGGTCATGCGTTGGAACATGCAAAAGAAGGTCATGTCGAAAACGGTTACAAATCTGAATATTTTGCAAATGTTGTCGCGATTCTTTGGTGGCGGAAACAAGGAAAAGAAAAAGAGCTAAAAAAATGCTACGATTATACACGAGAAATCCTGAAAAAATTACCCAATCCTACTCCGGAAGGACAAACCATGGAACAGTATTTTACCGAAAATTACCATGCTGCGACTCAAGATCCGGCAGTTTACGGAGTTTTGCAATTTTCTCAATTCATCAAAATTTATGAAGATAAAACCTTACCGGATTTTGATAGGTTTATTTTGAATTATATGAATCAAATGACAAAACCAAAAAAATAAATTAAAATGGAAAGAAGAAACTTTCTCTCAACTGCACTTCTCTCTATTCCGGTGATTTCCTTTGCGAATCTCAATTTGGATTTTCCAATCATCGCAAATAAATCCAAAAAAGGTTTTGTGATCAAAGCCAACGAAAGCCGTTATTTCGGTAAGACAGGTGTTAATCCTGACTTTTTATCAGATTGTAAAATTTCAACTTCGGATTCCGATAATGGCTTACTGATTTTTAATTCAAATAAAAATACATTTAAGGAAAAAGGTGGTCCTCCGTTGCATGTTCACAGCTACGAAAACGAGATTGTATTTGTGATTTCAGGAAATTTTGAAGTTCATATCGAAGATAAAATTCATTCTCTACAGACAGGCGATACAGCATTTATTCCAAAAGGAACTATGCATACTATCTCGAGTCCTATAGATAATAATCCGGGACAAATCATGTGTATTTTCCAACCTGCATCTGAAAAAGTAGAGCAATTTTTTGAGTATGTAAGCAGAACTGGTCAGGTTCCACTGGACAAAATCCCTGAAGGGTGGTGAAAAATTCCAAATAATTTAAATCTATGGAAAGAAAATATGAAATTCTGATTGTATTTTTCTCGCTGATAATGATTATCTCATTTGCCGGATTTTACAGTTCATATATAAGCAAATTTCCAAGATTCAATGAATTTCAGAATTTAATTCACATTCATTTTTTTGCATTTTCCTGTTGGTTGTTTTTGATCGTCATCCAACCGATTTTGATCATGCGTAAGAAGTTTAAACTTCACAGGCAACTGGGAAAGTTTTCTTATTTGCTTGCGTCCATTCTCGTTCTTACAATTATCTTATTGACCAAAGAAAAATTCATCAGAGAATTTGATGAATTTCCATCTGACGCTGCTATGACTGCTTATATAGCATTTGTGGATATTTCCTCTTTTTCGATTTTTTATCTCATTGCATTGTTTAAAAAATCAAATGTAAGATGGCACGTTGCTTTCATCATCGCGGCTACACTCATTGTTTTGAATCCGGGATTGTCGCGGCTTTTAAACCAAATAACTATGGGTTTAGGGATTCTTACTGCGGTTTTGATTCCGTTTTTACTTCCCGGAATTATTTTAATCATTGAAAAAATTAAATACAGACGGAAAATTTTAAAGAGTCCTTATTTTTTGATAATCATAATATGGTCAATAGAAATTCTTTTATTCATCACAATTCCACCAACTGAATTTTGGAAAAATATTACATTAGCGTTAGCAAATTTTCTAACCTAATTTTTTTCTGTAATTTTGAATTATGGATTTACAAGACCAGCTCAAAAATTTATTTCCCCACCACGTAGCTTCTGAAGAAGAAATTCAGGAACCTGAAAATAAACTTTGGATGCAGGACGAACCTATCATTTGTAAATTTGAAAAAAGAAATGGTAAGCCTCAAACTATTTTAGAAGGTTATACAGGCGCGGACGAAGATTTCAAACAATTAGCAAAAGAAATCAAAAAACTACTCAGTGTCGGCGGAAGTTTCAAAGATGAAAAAATTATCATTCAAGGCGATTACCGTGATAAAATCATGAATTTCTTGAAAGACAAAGGATTTAAAGTGAAACGCGTCGGTGGTTAAAAGTGTAAACAATTCAAAATTATTATCTCAAAGTAATCTTTTCATCTCCTTTTTCGATCGTTCCAATCAGCATGCTTCCTTCGATTAGATTAAGGATATTTTGCGCATTGGATTCATCACAAATCACCACCATTCCTACACCCATATTGAAAGTCCCAAACATTTCGTTTTCTTCAATTCCTCCACGTTTCATCAATTCCTTCATCAAAGACGGAACATTTACATTCGATTTTTCAACAACTGCAGAAAGTCCATTTGGAATAATTCTCGGCACATTTTCGATCAAACCTCCTCCTGTTATATGCGCAATTCCGGACAATTTTACTTGTTCCTGAATTTTGAAAATATCGTTTTGGTATAATTTCGTAGGAACTAAAAGTGTTTCATATAAAGGTTTTCCTTCAAATTC
>CALLXZ010000029.1 GCA_937875605.1 uncultured Moheibacter sp. | reverse complement strand
AAAATCTTTTGAGAAGATAAGGTTGGGTTAGACCAGAAAAATTTTCTCGTATAATTCAATGACAGCATCAGGTGTTTCAGATGTGTTGATGGAAAAAATTGTGAGGAAAATCATTTCTCGTTTGAAAATTTCCAAACTCTTTTTATATTCGCTGAAAGTTATGATTTTACTATTCAGATGAAAACGATTAAATTCTTCCATCCGGAAGAAACTTTTACATACTACGTGGAAAAGTGTTTCTGCAAAGTAGTATATTCGGGAAAACAGCACCAACTGCTTATTGAAGTTCATTCCACTGACGACCTCGATCATGTCGAAGATGATTCGTTGCAAAATGAATTTTCACAAGTAATTCTTTCTATTGACGATTTTCCGGTTCCTTTTTCTTCTCCCGAAGAATTAGTAGGGAAATCGATTGAAATTCCTAATTCTTATGTGGAAATCGAAGATGAAGAAGGTGAAATCGAAGATTTTTATTACACCAATGTCAATTTTTCGGAAGGAAATTTTGAATCCGATGAAAATCACCTTCAATTTTCCAAAGACGATTCCGGAACACTTTGTCTGAAATGGAAAGGAAAGGTTCAGGATTTCACAGAAGAATCAGATGATTACATTCCTTTTGAATTGGAATGTGCTTTTTTTCCGGCATCATTTGATGAAAGAGATTAATTCCTCTTCATAATTTAGAATTTCTGTCGGCGATTTCCGTATTTTTGCAACCTTGTCTATATTTTATTTAAGCAAAAAGAAAAAATGAGAACGGAAAAAGACGACAAACTGCGCACAGATGCCTTGCGGTATCATGAGTCCGGAAGAAAAGGAAAAATAGAAGTTGTTCCAACTAAACCTCACGATACCCAACGTGATTTAGCATTGGCTTATTCGCCCGGCGTTGCAGAACCTTGTCTGGAAATCGAAAAAAATCCAAATGACGTATATAAATATACAGCCAAAGGAAATCTCGTAGCCGTCATTTCCAACGGAACAGCTGTTTTAGGACTGGGAGACATCGGGCCGCTTGCCTCTAAACCCGTGATGGAAGGAAAGGGACTTTTGTTTAAAATCTTTGCTGACATCGATGTTTTTGATATCGAAATCAATGAAAAAGATCCGGAAAAATTCATACAAACCGTAAAAGCCATTTCGCCAACTTTTGGCGGAATTAATTTGGAAGACATCAAAGCACCGGAAGCTTTTGAAATCGAAAGAAGATTAAAAGAAGAACTGGATATTCCGGTGATGCACGATGACCAACATGGGACAGCCATAATTTCCTCTGCCGCACTTTTAAATGCATTGGAATTAGCCGGTAAAAAGATAGAAGAAGTATCATTTGTCGTAAACGGAGCAGGAGCTGCAGCGATTGCTTGTACCAAACTATACATGGCACTCGGAGCAGATTCGGAGAAAATTCTGATGTGCGACAGCAAAGGAGTGATCCATCATCTGCGAACCGATATAAACGAGGAAAAACGACCATTTGTCCGCCAAACAGAATTAAAAACTCTGGAAGAAGCCATGCGGAATTCTGATGTTTTCATTGGGCTTTCAAAAGCAGATGTTCTGACACCTGAAATGCTCTTGTCTATGAATGAAAACCCGATTGTTTTTGCGATGGCAAATCCCAATCCGGAAATAACCTATGATTTGGCGGTTGCGACTCGCAAAGATGTCATCATGGCAACCGGTCGTTCGGATTTTCCTAATCAGGTAAACAATGTACTCGGATTTCCATTTATATTTCGTGGAGCTTTGGATGTTCAGGCATCTAAAATTAATGAAGAAATGAAATTAGCGGCAGTCTATGCATTGGCTCATTTGGCAAAAGAACCCGTTCCGGAGATTGTTCAGATGGCGTATAAAAGTGGAAATATGAGTTTTGGGCGTGAATACATCATTCCGAAACCTTTTGATAACCGGTTGATTACAAATGTTTCCATGGCGGTTGCAAAAGCAGCGATGGAATCGGGTGTGGCAAGAAAATCCATTCACAACTGGTCGGTTTATGAAGAAGAATTACTCAATCGTATGAGTAGTGATCAGAAGCTCATCCGTATGCTTCAGAGTCGCGCCAAACAAGACCCTAAAACAGTTGTATTCAGTAATGCAGCAGAATACAATGTGTTAAAAGCAGCTCAAATCGTTCATGACGAAGGAATTGCTCATCCTGTTTTATTGGGTGATATAGAAAAAGTTGAGGAATTAAAAAGACAGTATGATATCCATTTGGATGTGCCGATAATTGATCCCAAATCTAAAGAATCGGAAGTTCATGTGGAAAGATTGGCTGAAATTCTTTGGAAAAAAAGAAGCCGAAAAGGGATGACGATGTATAACGCCAAACGCTTTTTGACCAATCGGGATTATTTCGGAGCGATGATGGTGGAAGCCGGTGAAGCAGATGCTTTTTTGACAGGAAGCACCCGTAGCTATGCAAGTTCATTGAAGCCAGCTCTTGAAGTAATAGGTCCGGCGAAAGGCGTTTCAAAAGTTGCCGGATTGATGATGGTAATGACCAAAAAGGGACCTCTTTTTTTTGCCGATACGACCATCAATGATAATCCAACTGCGGTGGAATTAGCAAAAATTGCGCGTATGACAGAATACGTGGTACGTGGAATCGGAATCCGTCCAAGAATTGCGATGCTTTCTTTTGAAAATTTTGCAGCGCGTACCGAAACTTCTAAAAAAGTAAGTGAAGCCGTTGCTTTGTTACACAAATCTTTTCCCGACATGGTTGTGGATGGAGAGATCCAGCCAGACTTTGCTTTAAATGAAGAATTGATTTCTAAATCCTTTCCTTTTTCTAAATTAAATGGAAAGCGTGCCAATGTGCTGATTTTTCCTAATTTAGCGTCCGGAAATTTATCCTATAAAATTTTGCGTGGAATTGAGAATTCACAAGTAATCGGACCCATTTTGATGGGTATGAACAAACCGGTTCATATTTTACAAATGCGTTCTACGATTGAGGAAATTGTGAATCTTGCGACCATTGCGGTTTTGGACGTTCAACAGAGAAAGAAATGATAGCACATTTAAGTGGTAAATTGGTGGAATTGTATCCGACACACGTCATCGTAGAGTGTCATGGAGTGGGGTATCATGTTCACATTAGTTTAAACTCTTATTCACGAATTTCCAAAGAAGAAAACCTGAAAATTTTCACGCATTTGATCGTGAGAGAGGATGCTCAAATTTTATATGGATTTCATTCGCAGCAGGAAAGAGAAGTCTTTTTAAAGTTAATTTCGGTCAATGGTGTCGGTCCATCTTCGGCGATGATGATGCTTTCTTCATTGGAAATTGAGGAAATCCGAGAGGCAATTGAAGTGGCAGACGTAAAAAAATTACAAAGCGTTAAAGGAATTGGTGCCAAGACAGCTCAACGAATCATCATTGATTTGAAAGACAAATTAGAAGGAGATATTTTTAATTTTAACATAAATTCCGATAATTCTAAAAATAAATCTAAATTTGAGGCGTTATCAGCATTAGACGTACTCGGAATACCAACTAAATCGGCCGAAAAAATATTGGAAATTGTTTCAAAAGACTTTCCAGATGCAGAAGCGGATGTATTGGTAAAAGAAGTACTTAAAAGAATATAGTTTTTGAAACAGCTTTATATACACATGAGGAGGATGAAAAGCTTGTTTCCGATAATTTTTTTACTATTAATTGTCGGTATAGCAAATGGGCAGGAGCCGGAAGATTCAGATACATTAAAATATCCTTTTAATACACAGGAGGGCGGATTGTATTTAGATGATCAGATTAATTACGACATTATTTACGATCCCATTCGGGATCAGTATGTTCTTTGGCCAAAAATTGGGGACATACAAGTAGGGCAACCCATTTATTTGTCCAGTAAAGACTATTTGGATATCATTCTGAATCGTAATATCGGTGATTATTATCGTGATAAATCCCGAGCGTATGATGAAATGTATAGAACCAATGCTTTTGGGGATAAAGAAGGAGAGTCCGGTAATATACTTCCCAGTTTAAAAATCAAATCGAGAGCATTTGAAACCATTTTCGGAGGAAATGAAATACAGCTGATTCCACAAGGATCAGCTCAATTGGATTTAGGCGTTTTCATCCAGAAAATCGACAATCCACAGTTACTTCCACAAAACCGTAATACGTTGACAGTTGATTTGCAACAGCGAATTCAAATGAGTGTTCTGGGTAAAGTCGGTGAAAACTTACAACTAAAAGCGAATTACGATACGCAGGCAGGATTTGGTTTTGAAAACCAGATGAAATTGCAATGGAAAAATATGAAAGAAGGCGGTGAAGACGACATCGTTCAGAATATAGAAGTCGGAAACATCAGTATGCCGCTGAATACTTCCTTGATTACAGGTGCACAATCTTTATTTGGAGTTCGTACTGATTTGCGATTCGGAAGAACGGATGTGAGCATGGTCTTTTCAGAACAGCGTTCCGAAACCAAAAACATTACCGTTCAGGGTGGAGGAGTTTTGACAGAATACCGGATTTTTGCAGAAGACTACGACTATAACCGTCACTTCTTTTTAGGACAATTTTTTAGAGACTCTTATGACACGGCTTTGTCCAATTATCCGCAGATTTCAAGCGATATCGTCATTAACCGAATGGAAGTTTGGCGGATTGACAACGGAGGAGCGAACCAACAACAAAGAAGAACGATGCTTGCCGTTCGGGATTTGGGTGATAACGGAGCAAA
>CALLXZ010000028.1 GCA_937875605.1 uncultured Moheibacter sp. | reverse complement strand
GAAAAGCACAATACCAAGTTGATGGGATTGAGCATCGACAGTATTCATTCGCACATTGCATGGGTAAATGCCGTTGACGAAAAAACAGGCGTATTGTTCAACTTCCCGATTATTGCCGATTTGGATATGAAAGTAGCCAAATTGTACGGAATGTTGCAACCGGGCGAAAGTGAAACTGCGGCTGTTCGTGCTGTATTTATTATAGATCCGACTGGAAAAATCCGTTTGATTATGTATTATCCGTTAAATGTAGGTCGGAATATGGACGAAATCAAGCGTTCATTATTGGCACTTCAAACTTCAGATGAATACAAAGTCGCCATGCCGTTAAACTGGCAACCCGGTGATAAAGTAATCGTTGGAGCACCAAAAACATTGGAGGGATTGAAAGAACGTAAAGCCGATACGACTTTAGAGCAAGTGGATTGGTACTTAGCTAAAAAATCAATTTAATTTAATCAATTTAAGAAGATTGGATTTTCTATCTGAGAAGACAATCTTCTTATCCTAATTTTTACATCATGTTAGAATTATTTCAAAATATAATTGCTGCCAATCAAACCATACAAAATCATGTTTTTTTGGTAGATGTACGTACCCCGGATGAATTTGCAGAAGGAAGTGTTGAAGGAGCTGTAAACATTCCGTTAAGCGTATTGGAACAGGAGTTTTCACAGTTTAAAAACAAAGAAAATATTGTTGTATTTTGCCGTAGCGGAGCCAGAAGTGGAAACGCCAAATTGATATTGGAACAAAATGGCTTTGAACGTGTCATCAACGGTGGTCCGTGGCAAAATGTACAGCAAGCCTTGGATGAAATATTGCAGAAAAAGTAAATGACACATCACTTTTTCACTCAACGGTATAAATCAAAAAAAGATGCAAAAACAAAGTGTCAAATTCATTCTCATTATTATAATTGGAGTAGTTATGTTAGGAATTTTTAAAAATCTTTTCGGTCAGAAAGACAATAAACAACTAAAAGAAGCACTTGCGGACAACGCCTATTTGGTTGATGTCCGTACACCTTCTGAGTTTGCATCCGGAAGTGTAAAAGGAGCAGTAAACATACCGTTGGATAAAATTTCGGGACAACTTTCCAAATTCAAAGGAAAGAAAAATATAGTGGTATTTTGCAGAAGTGGCAACCGGAGTAGTCAGGCAAAAAGTA
>CALLXZ010000027.1 GCA_937875605.1 uncultured Moheibacter sp. | reverse complement strand
AAGGAAGATGCCTGGAAAAATGGAATTGAAAAATACAAGATTGAAGGAGAACATTATTGGTTCAATTCAGAGTGGAAAAATGATTTTACGAATTACATTGGTCTGAATTGGATTCCCCGTTATATGTTAATTGATACAACCGGAAAAATAGCGCATTATTACGCGATTCATGCAGATGATCCTCAGATGATGGAAATTTTAGTGGAATTGACGCAAGTGCCTGAAAATATAAATTGAACTAAATAAAAAACCACTCAAATCGAGTGGTTTTTCTATGTATAATTAGTAAATCTTATTGGTTAAAATCAATGGTATCTTTTTTCGTATTGGAACTATTGACACTCTGAAGCGGATCCACATAATCACTTGCTCCCGAATAGTCATAATCAAAGGTTCCGCCCATGCTTCCATAGGTATGGAAACCGGTCATGGAAGAACAATCCCATTTCTCGTCAATGTCTTTTGGTTTTTCAAATTTATCTTCCGCTGTCACACCATACGCTTTTCCATTTTTGTAAACTTGTTGCATATAATATGCCCAGATAGGAAGAGCCGTGGCAGCTCCCTGACCGCGTCCCGTGCTTTGAAAGTGGGCAAAACGATCTTCTGCGCCCACCCAGACTCCGGTCACTAAATTGGGTGTTAAACCAATGAACCACCCGTCTGAGTTATCGTTGGTCGTTCCGGTTTTGGAAGCGACTTCACTATTGATTCCATATTTTGTACGAACCCATTTACCGGTTCCTCTATCGGTCACGCCTTTCATAAGGTCAATCATGGCGTAAGCAACGTATTCATTTATCACTTCCCGGGTTTCAGGGCGGTAATCTTTTACAATTCTTCCGGTTTTATCTTCAATTCGGACTACTAATTCCGGTTTGATGTAAATTCCGCCGTTGGCAAAGGCACTCATCGCACCTACCATTTCGTAAACCGTTAGATCTGCTGATCCCAGCGCAATGGTATAGTCTTTTGGAATATTACTTTCCACTCCTAACTCTTTTGCGATCTGAATTACCGGTTCTACACCCGTCTGCGCAATTAAACGTGCGGTAACCACGTTGGTGGACCAAGCGAGTGCCGTACGTAAATCCTGACTTCCTCCGTATTTTCCGTTGGCATTTCTCGGTTTCCAGTTTCCGATGGAAAATGCAGCATTTGATACCGTATTACAAGGCGTATAATTCATTTGGTTGATGGCCGTTACATACACAAAAGGTTTGAAGGTGGAACCTACTTGTCTTCTTGCTTGTTTTACGTGGTCAAATTTGAAATAATCCCAATTGATTCCACCTACCCAAGATTTGATGGTTCCGTCTTTTGGATCCATAGACATCATACCGGCTTGTAATATGTGTTTATGGTATTTGATGGAGTCCATAAGCGACATATTCTTTCTGTATTCCACACCGTCCCAAGTAAAAATTTTAACGGAATCTCGAGGTCGGTTGAATTCAGCCAAAATTTCTTCGTCTGATTTCTCAAGCTGTTTCCAGTGGCGGTACATATCCGTGTTTTTCATGGCACGTTGGAATATACGTTGTCTTTTGTCTTCCGAAAGTCCATAAAAAGGCGCACGTTTGTTATGTTTATGTTCTTCGAAAAACGTTTTTTGTATCGTTTTCAAATGTTTGGCAACGGCGTCTTCAGCCAATTTCTGCATCCGGGAATCAAGCGTTACATAAATTTTCAAACCGTCCTTGTACAAATTGTATTTTTTTCCGGTCTCTTTTTCCAAATCTTTAAAATAAGCTTGAATTTCTCTTCTCAATTCATGTTTGTAATAAGCCGAATAGGATTCGCTGATGGTATTGATTTCCTGTTTGTCGATTTTTACTGGTTTGTCTTTTGCTGCTTGCGCTTCTTCTTTGGTTAAAAAATTATATTTAACCATTTGGTTGAGAACTACATCTCGTTCGTGTTTGGAATCCTTTGGATTTCTTACCGGATTAAAAGCAACCGGATTTTTCAGCATGGCAACAAGCATGGCCGATTCCTCTAAAGTTAGTTTACTTGTGGTGGTATTGAAATAAACTTTTGAAGCCAATTCAATTCCATTTGCATTGTAAACAAAATCAAATTTATTCAGGTACATCGCGATGATTTCCTCTTTGGTATATCGTTTTTCCAATTCTACCGCTACGACCCATTCTTTTAATTTCTGAAAAGCTCTTCCAATTGTGCTTGAAGAACGATTAACCGTAAATAATTGTTTAGCTAACTGTTGTGTAATGGTACTAGCTCCTCCTGAACCCCCGCCGGAAGTGATAGCACGCATTATACTTCGCGGATCAATTCCTGAATGTTCTTCAAAACGAATGTCTTCTCTTGCCAATAGTGCTTCCACCAAATGTTTGGGTAAATCGTCATAGGTAACCGGAATTCGTTTTTCGGTTTCAAATCGATCCAACAAAACGCCGTCCGACGAATAAATCTCAGAGGAAACATAGATGTCCGGATTTTCCAGCGCCTGAATGTCGGGCATTTCGCCTAAAAGTCCGTGGGAAGTTCCCCAGAATACTAAAAATATTCCCAAAATTCCGGCTAAAAATAATCCCCATACGAAGTATAGCATTCTCTTTATAGAAAAGGGTTTGCTTGATTTTTTTGGTTTTTGAGCTGATTTGTTTTGTGTACTCATTTGTCCCTTATTTTTTGTCCACAATTAAACTGATGTCTTCGATTCCGATCAGACTTTCTTCACGCATACCGTGCCAAACTGAAAGTTTATAGATGCCGGTATCTTTTAGAGAAACGTTTTCTCGGTACAAAAGGTATAATTCTTTTAAACTATTTCCGTTTCCCACCCATTCACCGTCCTGAAATGCCAGATAGTACTGAAGCGTATCACGGTAGGTTTCGCCTTTGGGCGTGGTCAGTTGGGTAAACAGATATAAGTTGCTGTACGGATATTCGTTGTTGTTCCGGCTCAGCAAAAAGAAATCGTATTTACCGACGGTATCTTTTACTTCAAAATCAAAAGAAACGGAAGCATCTTTTCCCCAATTGTTTTGAGTAGAAATTTGTTCCTGATAAAAATGGGGCGAATCACATTGTATAAAAAATACAAAGCCCGCCAAAAGCATCATCCAATTATGGATTTTCATCGTTTTTGTTTGGATTGTCACGTTTCTTTCTATTTTTATTCTGATTTCTGTATTGCTTGTTAGGATTTGGGTTATTTGGTTTTTTTTCCGAATTGGAATCCTTTGGCTGATTTTGCGGTTTGTCCTTTTGTTCCGGTTTTCGCTTATCGAATTTTGGTTTTTCCGGACGGGTGGATTTATTTTTCTGGAAAGGTTTTTCGGATCGCGGATTTTTATCCGTTTTATCCGAATTTCCCTGACGTT
>CALLXZ010000026.1 GCA_937875605.1 uncultured Moheibacter sp. | reverse complement strand
TGCTTCGTCCGGGTGAAAATTGTAACCATACATTTTTTGTAGCAAAAGGACTTTTGCGAGCCTATACAATTGATGAAAACGGAAAGGAACATATTTTACAGTTTGCCCCTGAAAATTGGTTGATTTCAGACCGATCCAGCGTTTTGTTTAATGGATTTTCCGAACAATATATAGATGCGGTGGAAGATTCGGAAATCATCCTGATCGAAACCGGATTCTTTGAGAAATTATCAGAAAAAAGTCCTAGTTTTCAGCGATTTAATATGTATGCTTTAAATAATCACATCCGACATCTTCATAAACGTATCAATTTGCTCATAAGTGCTTCAGCAGAAGTGCGCTATATGGATTTCATCAAATTATATCCCGATATTTTATTGCGTGTACCACAATGGATGATTGCTTCTTATCTCGGAATTACACCAGAATCGCTGAGTCGGGTTCGTAAAGAATTGGCTCGAAAGAATTTCCGTCCGGGTTAAATGAAAATCCCTCAGGAAAATTATATAATACAATTTCACTGAGGGCATTTTTTTATTTCTTTATAAATTTAATTCTTTGATTTTCAATATTTAATAGATAAGTTCCTCTTTGAATGGACTCTATAGATATTTTCCCATCTGTGGTACCATGAAAGATTTTCTTTCCAGTTAGGTCATAAATAGAATATGCAGATGCTTTTTGAATTCCTAATAAGTATAGAGATTCCTTTGCAGGATTGGGATAAATTGAAATTTTATCTTCTTTTAAATCCTGAACATTCATATTCTCATCGGTCACCTTATAAAGTAAATATTTATCGCCGATATAATTCCCATTATTGTCATACTTAGCAGTGTAAACAATTGTATAAACAATAGACGGAGTAGTAGCGAAAATTAAAGGATAGGCTTCTTCTCCATGATAAACAAATCCTCCTTGTGCCAATGTTTGAGGGGTATGATTTGTAGAAGTTAAATCAAAATAAGATACTGATTCGTAAAATTCAATTTCAGAATAGAGTCTGTCTCCTGAGATAGAAATATTTTCTAACCAATTAAAATTGCTGTGATAATAGGTGGAAAATTCATTGTTCAATGTGTTAAATCTCATAAATCTTGAATCTTCATAAATTTCTCCATCCTCTGATAATAGTTCAAATATATACAGATTGTTTCCATGAAATTCCAAATCTTGAAGCCAATCAAATTCTTGTATGGAAGTCTGAGAATTAGTATTTAAATCAATTTTTATTAATTCACTACCGTTGAAAACATAATCTAAATTATTTTCAATTTCAGTCAAATCCGATTTTGAAAGATATATCCAATTGTCCTTAACTGCAATTTTATATGGAAAGTTCAAGTTCTGAGCTAAAACTGTACTGGAAGTAGAGCCTGAATTTAAATTGATTTTTGAAATTTTACCTGAATTTTTTTGAAAATCTTCATTGGCATATTCAACATAATAAAGATCATTTCCTGAAACAAACAAATCAATAGGATTATTAATTCCTATTAAAAATTCAGTTGGCTGCGGATTTTGTATGCTCGTATCAATTTTTAAAATTTTACCTTGGGAATAAAGTGCTATATATATGTTTTGTTGATGGTGAGCAATGCTTATGAATCCAAATTGCTCATCATCTAATAATGGTAAATTGTCTTGAATTAACACGGGAGTAAACTGTGAATGACCCGTTGAAAGAATGGTAGAAAATAGAAATAGAGTAAAAAGTTTCTTCATTATAAACTAAGTTTTAAGAATTTGTTGCGAATATATTCAGAATACCCCCTGTTAAAATTCCGTTGGGAGACAATTGGCAAAAATTTATCAGATTTTAACAAAATCATTCTTATCCCATATCAATGCGCAGGATTTTTCGTTGAACTAATTTTGTTTTCAAATGGAAAAAAGATGAAAACAAAGAAAGCAGAATTAGTCATGAGTCCACCTCATCCTCACATGGTAGGTGACGGTTTTCGAGTGCATAACTTTATCCCGAGTGGCTATCATTTGGACATGCAACGGATGGATCCTTTTATTTTATTAGATTATAATTCCAAATATTATTTTCCTGCAATCGAAAAATTAAGAGGCGTAGGCGTGCACCCGCACAGAGGATTTGAAACAGTGACGATTGCTTATCACGGAAAAGTTGCGCATCATGATAGTGCGGGCGGAGGTGGAGTGATCGGAGAAGGAGATGTGCAATGGATGACAGCTGGTTCCGGCATTTTACATAAAGAATATCACGAGGAAGAATTCTCAAAAAACGGAGGAGATTTTCAGATGGTTCAGTTGTGGGTGAATTTACCATCCCAACATAAAATGACGGCTCCGAAATATCAGTCTATTAAAAATTCAGAAATCAATAAAGTAATTCTGGAGCAGGAAGCAGGTGTAGTAGAGGTTATAGCAGGTGATTATAAAATGATAAAAGGAACTGCTGCTACTTTTTCTCCTGTGAATGTATTAAATGTCAAATTAAATGAAGGTGGAAAAGCATTGTTTAATTTTCCGGCTAATTATACGACTGCTTTATTGGTCATAGAAGGAAAAATAAAAGTGAACGACCAGGAGTTGGTGCCAACGGATCATTTTGTATTATTTGAAAACGAAGGCGAGGAATTTACTATTGAAGCAATGAAGAGTTCCGTCGTATTAGTCTTAAGTGGAGAACCGATTCACGAACCCATAGTTGCACACGGTCCATTTGTTATGAATACCAGAAATGAGATTTTACAAGCTTTTGAAGATTTTAATACCGGAAAATTCGGCTATTTAGAAGATAATGATCATTAAAAACAAAAAATTATAGTCTATGGATTTCCAAAATTTAGAAGTAGTTAAAAATGAAATAAATCATCGTTTTGAATTGGAAGTAAACGGTTTTATTGCATTTGTTGATTATAAAGAAAGAGGTTCCGTCATCACGCTGATTCATACAGAAGCACCGGCTGAACTCCAGGGAACAGGAGCGGCGAGAGCGTTGGTGGAAAAAACGCTTCAGTACTTAGAGGAGAATCATTTTACCTTAATTCCCCTTTGTCCGTTTGTATTTGCATATATCCGCAAAAATCCGGAATGGAAACGAATCGTAAATGAGAGTTTCAGAAAATTTGATTAACTTAATGAACTAAAATTATAAAAATGTCAAACGTAGGAATGATTATAGAAGAAAGAGCCGCCGATATCGGCAATTTTATGGTCGGCAGGTTATTACCTTTTAAACAAAAGAGAACGGTGGGTCCTTTTGCGTTTATCGATCATATGGGACCGGCAGCCCTAAAAGATTATGAGAATCTGGATGTTCCGCCTCATCCGCACATTGGTTTGTCTACTTTGACTTATTTGTTTGAAGGAGCCATTATGCACAAAGATAGCATCGGTTCCGATATAGAAATCAAACCGGGAGCCGTGAATTGGATGACTGCCGGAAACGGAGTTGTGCATTCTGAACGAACGCCCGAATATCTGCGTGGAACCGATAAACATTTGCACGGATTACAAATCTGGGTCGCACTTCCCAAAGAATTGGAAGAAATAGAACCGAGTTTTCATCATGTAGAAGCAAATTCACTTCCCACTTGGGAAGAAGATGAAATGCACTTCAAACTGATTGCAGGAGAAGTCTTGGGGCATAAATCACCGGTTCCGGTTCATAGTCCGTTGTATTTCATTGAAATCAAAACAGAAACAGGCGGAAAAGTGAAAATAGGAGATCAATTATTTGGCGAAAGTGCGCTTTACATTTTGGAAGGAAGTATAGTGGATGGTGGAAATACTTATCAGCCCAAACATATTTTGATAGCAAACGATACAAAATTATGTGAATTTGAAATGGCACCCAGAACAACGGTTTACATTTTCGGAGGCGAACCTTTTCCGGAGCAACGTTATATTTTCTGGAATTTTGTTTCCAGCAGAGCCGAACGGATTGAGCAGGCAAAAGAAGATTGGACAAATAAAAAATTCCCTTTAGTTCCCGGAGATGATGGTTATGTGCCACTTCCGGATTATTTGAAAAACTTAAAACCAAAAGCATGAACGTAAAAACGACCGCAATTACCAAAAAGGAAAAATACAGAACCGAAGTCCGGACAGATCCACATCATTTCATTGTAGATGAACCCATAGAAGTAGGAGGTAAAGATCTAGGTGTTTCGCCGGGTGAATTGCTGGCGGCTGCATTGGCGTCCTGCAGTTCCATCACCATGAAATTGTATGCCGACAGGAAGGGTTGGGACTTGGAAGAAGCGATTGTAGAAGTTGATTTTCAGCGGGATTTGAAATTCAATGTGACCAATTTTACTAAAAAAGTTTCCATGATCGGAAATCTGGACGAAGAACAAAGACAAAAATTATTTGAAATTGCTTCCAAATGTCCGGTACACAGAATGCTGGAAAATCCGATTGAGATTCATACAGAAAGGGTGTAAAAAGAAAAGCCCGGATTTTTAATAAATCCAAGCTTTTCCATCTAAAACGGGGGTTGTAAAAAATTACTTTTTCTGTTTTCTGGATTTCATCTCTTCGTGTCTTTTAGCGCGCTCTGAAACCAATAGGTTGTATTGTTCCGTTGTCAAAATGGTCTGAAGTTTTGTATCCATTTCTTTACGGTTAGCTTCTTTTTTAGCTTTAAATTCTGCTTTTTCGGCTTCTGTAAATTGTTTTTTATCGGCTTTTGAAGATGTAAAGTTACTTTTTAATGCTTGATTATCTTCTTTCTTTTCTTTCCATAAAGCCTTAATTTCCGATTTTTGTTTTTCGGTCAAATTCAAATTGGCAAATATTTCCATTTTGTCTTTGAAACGTTGATTGTCCATTCCATCTGAATTTTTTTCCTGAGCGGAAACACTAATGGCAAGTGTAAAAACAACAACTGCTATAATTTTTTTCATTTTTCTTTCTCTCTTAATGTGGTAACTCAAAATCAATTTGCGTGCCTAAAACTGTTAAAGATTTCCTTAGAAATAGGATTTCGTTTAGAAATTTGAATGAAATCCTTACTTTTATACAAATAGTTCAAATTAAATGTATTTTAAAAATGAAAGTGGAACGAATAAATAACGGAAATAAAGGTTTTTTCCGTACAATGGATAATGAAATCCAAGCCGGATTGATGACCTATTCATGGGCAGGAACAGATAAATTCATCATTGATCATACCGAAGTAAATCCTGATTTTAGCGGACAAGGTGTCGGTAAAAAAATGGTGATGGAAGCAGTTGATTTCGCTCGAAGCAATAACCTGAAAATCATCCCGCTCTGCCCTTTTGCGAAAAGTGTTTTCGATAAAGTGGCTGAAATAGGCGATGTCAAAGCATAAGTGACCAATCAAAAATAATCAAACAATTAATTCGTTTATATTGTAAAAATATTTGAGCGGTTAAATGAATGACCGCCTTTGTTTTTTGTATCAATTCAATTTCCTATTTTTGAAAATATGAAAACAATCTTTGTTATAATTCTGTTTAGTATTTCAATTGGTTTGTCGGCACAAAAATATTCGGAAGTTTTTCCGCCTGAGAAAATTAAGACCGTTCAGATTTTTAATCCTCAGACAAACGATCAAACGCCTGTAGCGCGATTGAGCGGTGAATATCTGATTTTATCTTTTGATGATTTGAACTCGGGATTTCAGGAATACAATTATAAAATCGAACATTACAATGCCGACTGGACGCCTTCAGGTGTTTTCCAATCCGAATATTTGGATGGATATTCTTCGGATTACATTCGCGATTATCGAAATTCCTTTAACACTTATCAGAATTATACCCATTATCGATTGATGATTCCCAATCAAAATATGCGATTGAAATTACCCGGTAATTATTCTATTAAAGTGTATACTACAGACGAAAATAACCCCATTTTTACTAAGCGATTTGCATTGTATGAAGACAATCGTGTAAATGTGGGAATGCAAGTGGAAAGAGGGATTGGTACCGGAGATTTGAACCAGCGCATCAATGCTATTGCAAGCAGCGGTCAGGTTAACCTAATTGAAACACCTGATGGTGCTACTTTTTTTATTATGAAAAATGGCAATTGGGAAGATAATCTCACAATTAAAAAACCTACTTTTATTAAAAATAGTCAGTTAACCTATCGCGACCAGAATCATTTGTTTGAAGGAAATAGTGAATATTTGTGGTTCGATACGAAAACACTGGAAACTCCCGCGATGAGTACAGAGCGCGTTTTTCGCCAGGATAGTTTGTATCATACCGTTTTGCGACCTGATTTTCAGCGTTGGAATCTCGGCTATTTTGATGAACCCGATGTAAACGGAGCATTTTATGTGCGAAATGTGCGTCTTTCCGATCAAAATCTTTCAAGTTCTCAAGCAGATTATACCTGGGTTCATTTTGCGATGGATGAATTTGATGATGCCGGTGGAAACAAAGAATTGTATATCGTCGGCGCTTTTAACGGTTGGCAAATAACTCCCGATTATCAACTTCAAAAGTCTTCCAGTAATTACTGGGAAGTAGCAGTGATGCTGAAACAAGGTTATTATAATTATCAATATGCCGTTTACGACAAATCCACTCAGACGACAAGTTATTCCAAAGTAAATGGTAGCTTTTGGCAAACTGAAAATCAATACCATGGATTGTTTTATTATCGTCCCTGGGGTGTAAGGTATGATGTTTTGATTGGTTATGGTTCCGTGAATACGAGGAACTAACTTCGCTTAAGGTTACATAGGGTTGTAGTTGTACTTCTACTTTTTTGTAGGCATATTCCTACATTTAAATTTTGCCTGTTGAGTAGTGCTGTTTTTAAATTTGCATCAGCATTATATACATAGTTTTTTGTGGAATATTACTGAGAAATTCTATATAAAATAGTTGTATTTGTGTCTGAAAATTCGTAAATTTATGCTACTTTATAAACAGCACAGCACAGCACAGCACAGCACAGCACAGCACAGCACAGCACAGCACAGC
>CALLXZ010000025.1 GCA_937875605.1 uncultured Moheibacter sp. | reverse complement strand
ATCAATTCGTAAACTCTTTCCAGCATTTGCTCGTATTGCTGCTCATTTTTTATGGGTCTTAACATAACTTACTTGTTTAGCATCAACTTTATCATATTCTTTATGTGTTCCAAACCAAACTACAAAAACAATTTTGAGCCGGTATTCTATATCTACAATCAAACGATATGTGTTTCCATGAATATTGAAAACTACTCTTTTATCGTTTAATATGGACGCATTCCTATAATGCGCTTTCAATTCATTTGGATTATTCCATTCTGCGGCTTCTGCTTCTTCATACCAAGAAAGCAAGGGTTGCTCCGCTTGCGGAAATTCTTCCCAATAATCCTTCAAAGTTTTTACAGCAATTATCCGCATATGCAAATATACTAAAAATGTTACCAAAATGGTTACTTGTTTTTTTGAATTAAATAATTAAAATAAATATCTGAAAATTGTCATTTATTCATCTTCTATTAAAAAGCGCTTTGCCAAATGGCAATTTCTTAACAATCCATTTTTGAATTATTTTGTAGTTTTGAAAAGAGAATTTCATTTGTGGAATTCCAATTCAACCAATTCAACCTATAATCAAACTTTAATAGACATTCGTTCGCGTTTAATTTGATTAATGATTTTTAAAACAAAATACAGACAGCCCATCCATTATTTATTAATCGTTTCGATTATTCTGATTCAGATTACGATTTTGGTATTTTTCTACAATGAATATTTCAATGAGAAAAAGCTGACCACCATCGAAAATCAAATAAAAGACACACGCGTTCTGAAAACGTTGACCGATGATTCCCGAAATGAACTACTAAATGCACAAAGTAATCTTCAGAAATTTGTAACCGAACAAGACAAAAAGTTTCTGGAAGCGTACTTTCAATCCTTACGAAAATTGTCCGGAAACATAGACAGCATCCACATTTACGGAAATGCAGGATCTAATTTTAAAAATCCCATCACTGCGAAAGAAGAAATTTCAAAACTGAAAGATTTTGAAGATTTAATAGAATCAACCTATCAAGCATCTCAAAAACCCATCGATAAAAAAGATGCTCCGAAAATTGAAAAAATAGAAATCAAAGACCAACCTACCGAACATGATGTAGAAGTTTATTATGTTTCGGACAGTACGGAAAAAAAGAAGTTTTTCCCCCGAATTAAAGATGCTATTTCAGGAAATGTAGAAGTGAAAAGAGACACCACTATTATCATTTCCAAATACAATAATTCAGTAGATACGACAAAGGTAAAATCCGATTTTGACAGTAGTGTAAATGCAATCAATAAACATTATCTCAAAGAAATAAAGAAATATGAAAAACATATTTCATCAGTGGATTCTAAAAATCGTAATCTATATCTTAATTATGATAAATTAATTGTTCTGAGTAATGACCTCATGGGCATTTATGATAACAAAGTAAAAGATTTCAGTTCAAATCTGGAAAACGATTATGACGAACAAAATTCCTTAAACACTAAAATCCGACGCTATACCGTGCTCGGTTTGATGGTTTTGATGTTTTTCGTTTTAGCGCTGCTTGTATACACCACAAAACTTACTTTCCTCTACGAAAAAGAGCTCAAAACGGCGAATCGGAAAATCAATGAAAATCTGAATTTTAAAAACCGAATCATAGGAATGCTCAGTCATGAAGTGCGTGCTCCTCTAAAAATCATTACGATTTTTACGCAAAGAATCAGAAAGAAAACAGATGATGAAAAAATCATCGAATATTTAAAATCAATTGAATTTACCAATAATTCGCTTTTGATTCAAGCCAATCAAGTATTGGAATATGCCAAAAATCAAGAAAAAAAAGTCGAACTTCATCCTTCCGAATTTAATTTAAATGATGAAATCCATTCGATTCTAAAAATGTTTCAACCCTATGTGGAATCCAGAAACAATGTTTTCCTCATTCGAAATAACATTCCATTGGAAATCGATGTTTTTGCAGATCGAATCAAAATTCACCAGTTGTTCATAAACCTTTTGGGCAATGCCAATAAATTTACCGAAAACGGAAAAATAGAAGTTGTGGCTCAAACATTTCTCGAAAATGAAAATCAAATAAAACTTCAGGGAACCATTTCTGATACAGGAATCGGGATTTCAAAATCGGATATTGATAAAATATTTGAACCTTATTTTCAAGGTTTCG
>CALLXZ010000024.1 GCA_937875605.1 uncultured Moheibacter sp. | reverse complement strand
ATTTATGTGATGGATCCGAATTCTGTTTCAATTCCTTCCAATCCAAACATCAAAGTCATCCGTAAAACCGCAACGGAAGGGGTGAAAGAATTAGATTTATAACTTATAAATTTCTACTCTTTATTTTCAATAATGAGTGTAGAAGGAATATCGGATAACCAAATGCTTTTTGATTCGACCAATTTTTTCCAACTTTCAAAACTTACAATCATGATGTTTTGTTGTTTTAAAAATTCTTTTTCCACCATTCTTTCACTTTGTAAAGCAATGTGATTGGGAGCGGTTTGTTCAATGGCTCGGATTCGCTCTTTGATTGCAGAAGAGGATTTTATCAATCCAACTGCATCCAAAATGGTTACTTGGGATTCTGAGTTGTGAATCAGCTTTTGTGCATACGAGATTAGTTTTAAATCGTTTTCAGAAAAAATAGGAATGAAAACTTTGTCAGGTTGCGTAAATCCTTTGTTTATAAATATTCCGACGGTTACGTTGGACTTGGAAAGGATGATTTTAGTTCGTTCGTCAAATATGGATGTATCAAACAGACTGTCTTTCCCGGTTACCGTATTCAAAAGCTTTTCGGGGTTGATGATTCGCGTTGTAAACCCTAAAACCCTTCCCAGTAAAGTGCCTTCATAAATGGATTTGCCTAATTCGATTAATAATAAGTCATAATTTCCTCTGTTGGCAACCGTCGTGATTTCACTTTCAACTTCATTGGAAACTTTAAAAAGCGTAGTTACGTTTTGATTAATGTTTTGTGCTTCGTGGACAATTGGCTGAAAGGTGTTTTTTTCATAATCATTTATATCATAATTATGGAGAGAATCAGCCGGAGGAATATGCAAAGCAGTCAAAACGGCATTTCCGTTTAATTTTTTTGTAAATGAATTAGCTAATCTCACAAGTGCTTTCCCGGAATCGGAAGTGTTAAACCAAAACAGAATTTTAAACTTACTTAATTCATTCAATTCTTGAGAAACTTCTTCCTCTTGTTTTTTTCCTTTAAATGCCCAATTGATAATATCCAAAGCAGGCCCGGTCATAAAAGTGGTAACAAGTGCCATAATGACCATCATAGCAAATATTTCGGGACCCAAAACTCCCAAATCATAACCGATGTTTAACACAACCAACTCCATCAAACCTCTTGTGTTCATCAACGCTCCAATCGAAAGGCTGTCTTTCCAGTTTTGCCCTACAAATTTTGCAGCAAGTGCGCTTCCTAAGAACTTTCCTACGATAGCGACCAGGATTATAACACCGGTCATTTTCCACAAATAAGGATCGTCCAGCAATCCTATCTGAGTCCGTAATCCGGTGAAAACAAAAAATAACGGAAGGAAAAGCACCAATGCTACATCTTCTACTTTTTCAATAAAAATGTTACGGAATTTTACATTTTCAGGCATAATTGCACCCGCCATAAAAGCTCCAAATAAAGCATGAATACCTATTATTTCAGTAAGATAAGAGGAAATAACAAGTGTTAAGAAAAATATGGCGATGATGGGTTTGCTTAAATGAGAAGTTCCTCCGTGAGAATCTGCCACTCTTTTCAGAAAAGGTTTGACCAATTTAATCATCATCAGAACATATAAAACAGCTAAAATGATGACAAATACAGAACTTCCAAATGAACCCGCTTTTGTAATAGCAATTACAGCAGCCAAAATACACCAAGCCGTGATATCGTCTGCTGCGGCACATGTAATGACTATCGTTCCCAGACGCGATTTATGGATGCCTCTTTCCTGTACGATTCTCGCAAGAACCGGAAACGCGGTTATACTCATAGCAATTCCGATGAACAATGCAAAGGCGGTAAATTGAGTTCCTTCCGGAGCAAATTGTGCGTAAATGAAATAGGCCAATATGGAGCCGAGGAAAAAAGGAAAAATAATACTCGCATGGCTGATTACAACTGCATCATGTGCTTTGTTACGAAGCACTTTCAGATCAAGTTCCATTCCGACTATATACATAAAAAGAATCAAACCTATCTGGCTGATAAATTGAAGGTTACCGAGAGATTCTTTTGGGAAAAGCATGGCTGAAAATTCAGGAAAATACATCCCTACAAGTGAAGGCCCCAGCACAATTCCGGCAATCATTTCTCCAATTACGGTTGGCTGACCTATTTTAGAGCAAATCCAGCCAAAAATTCTTGCCACAAAAATGATGGTTAAGATTTGTGCGAGAAGAAGAGCCAAAGGATGTCCTAAATTTTCCGAAAAAGATTGTAAAAATTGTTGCCATTGGTTTTCTTCCGTGATAGGGGTGACAACCCCTCTTCCTTTTTCAAGCTCAGATCCACGTAAGAGCAGCCAATAAATAATTCCGGATAAACCCCCAATGGTGGTAATGTAAAAAATGAGATTTTTATATTTTTTCATGTTTAGTTATTTCAAATGATTGATTCCCTTTCTGTATGTATCCATTATGGATTTGAAAAGTTCTTTGCTGGATGGAGGAGTCAGCACGATGGCTTTGGCGCCTGCTTCTATGGTTTTCTGTATTTCAATTAATTGGCTTCCGCCAGTCGCTATGGCGGGAAATCCGGGTATTTTGTACCTTAAATCCTCTACTATTTTTTGAGAATGAATTCCGGCTGTAATGTGAAAATAGTCGATTCCGGCATTTACGCGTGCCACAAAATCAAAATTTGAATGAGAAACGCTGGAAATAACCGGAATCTGAATATTTGCCTTTATTTTTTTTATATCCTGTGGTGGAAATGGTTGGTTTACAATTACGGCACAAGCTCCCAAACCTTCTGCTTTTTTTGCCATTTCTATAGCAGCTTTGCCTTTTGTTATACCTCCTCCAATACCACAAATTACCGGTTTCTGAGAGAAATCGATCAGAGACTTCATGATTGCAATAGAGGGGCTGAAAGGATAAACAGCAAGTACTGCGTCAGCATTACTGTTTTCGACCATTGCCATGTCTGTTGAAAATAAGATTGATTTTACATTGGTTCCTGCTAATGGTATTCCCTCACATCTTTGGATGAAATTAGGAACAGATAAAGAGGGATGAGTGATTTTTTTAGATTTAGAGAAAAATTTTCCAAAAAATATTTCGTGGATTCGATTACTTAAAAGACTAAATTTCGTTAAATCTTTCCCCATATCCCCAACCATTTTTCATCTTAAATTTAGTCAAAATTAAACTGACTTTTTGTGTTATTGAGTTTTCATGTAAATTCTATGAAAGGAATTGTAATAAGAAAGAGTAAATTTGTAGCGAAATCAAAGCTTTATTTTTTCAATAAAATCTTTACGGTAACTATCACTTAGATTCAGCTTTAAATTCCCATTTGCGGAAGGAATATTTGTCGTAATTTCATCAAAGGAAAAGAATTGCACCGCTTTGAGCGAAATTATTTCCTTTTTGTTAATCCGTACAAATTTCTTTTTGGGAAGTTCGGAAAGAAGTGCATTAAAACTTTTATTTTTTATCGTAATAGTTGATCTATCAGATAGTTGTACGATTTTATCGCGACTATCCACATCCGAGGTTTTAATGTAAACCAATTGTTCAAAAAACAAAATTGATTTTCCTTTATCTGAATTAATCTGTATAAATTCTTTGACTTCTTTTGTAGAATGAAGAAGTGCAAAAGCTTTGTCTACAGCTTGTTGCAAACGTTCTTTGCGTATCGGTTTCACGATGTAATCGATAGCGTTCAAATCAAATGCTTCCACCGCATAGTTTTTATATGCAGTAGAAAAAATAACGGGTTTTCCATTGAGTAAATTTGCAACCTGCAAACCGTTCATCAACGGCATTTCGATGTCGATGATACAGAAATCAAATTCAATATAGGAAGATTCTTCCAGAAAGATTTGAGGGTTATTAAAGGCTTTGACTACTTCCAGATTTGGGATTTGCTGACAAAGCATTTTTAAATACGTCAAACCAGGAATTTCATCATCCAGCAGCAAGCATTTTAGCTTTGTGTTCAAGTAAATTAATTTTTAGTTGTGCTATGTAAATATCGTTTTCGGTAAATCGTTCTAATTTATAATTATTTCCATAAATGATATTCAAGCGCTGATCAAATGATTCTTGACCTATGCCGCTGTGTTCTTTGTCCATTGAAGGTCGCGACGAAATTTTGTTGGAAACAGTCAGTAAAAATTGGTTGTTTTTAAATTCAAATATGATGGAAATAAAAGCATCAGGGCTTTGCAAATCAGCATGTTTAAATGCATTTTCGATTAAATCAATGGTGGTTAAAGGGGCCATTATTTTCTGATTAAGCATCGGTTCGTCATCATTTATTTTTGTCTTCACATTTAATTCAAACAAAGGGCTAATTTTAATTCGGTTGATTTCAATTAAATTAAATGCAAATTCGATTTCTTCACGAGGTGTTACCATCTTCTTTCGGCTTTCATACAATATGTAATCCAATACATTGGCAAGTTTGTCCAGCGCAAAATAGGTTTGGTAAGCATGGGATTGAATAGAATTTAAAATATTTTTAAACAAATGCGGATTTAGCCTTGATTCTAAATTTTCGAGTTGAAGAAGATTGATCCTGTTTTCATATTGTTTAAACTTAGATTCAGTTTTGTCTTTATGTTTTTGAGAATTTAAAAGTTTGTATGAAAGATAAACAACAGCAATCATCAAAATCAGAATCAAAGCGGTTCCGATGAAATGAAGAATGTTGAAAGATTCCGGACTGTTTCCCATTTCACAAATTTAAAGAATTTTCACAAGTTGATTTTGTTTCACTTCATCTTAAAAATTCGAAATATGATTTATAAATAGAAATAGTTTTTGAATCCTTAAATAAATTCCCTTTTTTTGGAAAGAATTTTGATAAAATCCGAACTAAATTTGAAATAAATGAAGAAGTTTTTTGCTGTTATTTCCGTTTTATTTTTCTTTCAATCGATTTCTGCACAGCAGAATTCGCCTTTATATGTTGATTCTTTGCAGATGAAATGGGTCAACGATAAATACAACGCCATGACACTGGAAGAAAAAGTAGGGCAATTGTTCATCGTGGCGGCTTATTCCAACAAAGATGCAGCACATGAAACGGAAATTGAAAATTTAGTCAAAACAGAAGCCATCGGCGGATTGATTTTCATGCAGGATCTCGCCGTGAAACAAGCTGAGCTGACCAATCGTTATAACAAAGTTTCCAAAATTCCCCTATTAATAGGAATGGATGCCGAATGGGGACTTGCCATGCGTCTCAAAGAAGTAAATCGTTTCCCGTGGGCGATGACCGTTGGTGCGGTGGCGGATAATCAGATCGTAAAAAATATGGGAAATGCGATCGGCGAACAATCCAAAACCATGGGCGTACATTTTAATTTTGCTCCGGTTGTAGATGTAAATACCAATCCTCAAAATCCGATCATTGGAAACCGATCATTTGGATCAGATGTTCAAAATGTCGCAGATAAAGGAATTGCCTATATGCTGGGAATGAAAGAAAAAGGAGTTTTGGCTTCCGCTAAACATTTTCCGGGACATGGCGACACGAGTACCGATTCGCATCATACACTACCGGTTGTCGATCATAATTTGCAAAGATTAAATTCGGTCGAATTAGCGCCTTTCCAAAAACTGATTGATGCAGGAGTTTCTGCCATCATGGTCGCACATCTGAGTGTTCCGGCTTTGGAGCCCGACCCAAAAATTCCTTCTTCTATTTCCAAAAAGATCATTACCGATTTGCTGAAAAATAAAATGAATTTTAAAGGATTGATCATTACTGATGCACTGAACATGGATGGCGTAGCAAAAGCTTATCCGGCAGGAGAAGTGGATGCTTTGGCTTTTGAAGCAGGGAATGATATTTTGTTGTTTTCACAAAATGTAAAAACGGCGAAACAGAAAATCATTGAAAAAATTAATTCAGGCGAAATAACCGAAGAACGATTGGCAGAAAGCGTGAAGAAAATCCTGATGGCGAAATATTATGTCGGACTAAATAATTATAAACCAATTGATTCAAAAGATTTGGTTGCCAATTTAAACAAACCGGCTTATCAAGCATTGACGGCAAAAATTTATGAAAATGCAGCAACTTTAATTAAAAACGAAGGAAATCTATTGCCGATTCAAAAATTGACTGATGTGAAAATTGCTTATGTTCCGCTGGAAGAAGCTGATTATGAAACCTTTTATCAGAATTTGAATTTTCATGTGACAACGGATTTGGTGAAAATCAAATCGGCATCAGAAGTTTCGAAATTGAAAGGATATGATTACGTCATCATTGGTTTGCATAAATCAAACGAAACAGCGTATAAAAGCTATAAAATTTCAGATACCTCCAAAGCCATTTTGAAAGCCGCAAGCGAAAATAACAATACGATTCTGGCGCTTTTCGGAAGTCCGTATGGTTTGATGGGATTGGATTTGAGTCAGACGAAATCAGCGATGGTTCTCTATCAGAATTTGGAGATTAGCCACAATGCAGCGGCGGAAATCATTTTTGGAGCCATCGGAGCCAAAGGGAAATTGCCTGTTGATGTGAATTCCGAATGGAAATATGGAAAATCCATCCAGACAGAAGCGATTCAAAGATTGGGATTTGCTATTCCGGAAGCTGTAGGATTGAAGGCAGAGGTAATACGACAAATTGATGAATTGGCACAAAAAGCGATTGACGATGGGGCCACGCCCGGACTGCAAATCGTAGCAGCCAAAAACGGAAAAGTGGTGTATGATAAATCCTTTGGTTACCAAACCACGGAACGAAAAAAAAAAGTTTCCAGTAAAGATATTTACGATGTAGCTTCTGTTACCAAAGTCACGGCTACACTGCCTTTGTTGATGCAGGAAGTAAGCAGAGGCGAATTAAATCTGGATCAGAATCTAACGACTATCCTGCCGGAAGCTGCTCGAACGGATAAAGGGAATTTGAAACTTCGGGAAATCCTTGCGCATCAAGCCGGATTACCGCCTTGGATCGGGTTCTACAAAGAATCGGTCAATGTGCAGAACGCCCGATTGTATCTCGACTACTATTCTAGAAAACAAGATGAAGAACATCGAATAAAAGTCACGGACAATATTTATATCATCGGATCGATAAAAGATACCATCATGACAGATATCCTATACGCCCCACTAGGAGCAAAGAAATACGAATACAGTGATTTGGGGTATTATTTATTTCAGGATTATTTGGAGAAAAAGTACAAGAAATCATTGGATTCATTGGTTCAGGAAAAAATTTATCAACCCTTACAACTTCAAACCACGACCTATCTTCCGAGAAATAAATTTGATTTGGAACAGATTATTCCTACTGCTAATGATAAAACCTATCGCAATCAATTGTTGCAGGGATTTGTACAGGATGAAGGAGCTGCGATGATGGGCGGTGTTGCCGGGCACGCCGGATTGTTTTCTTCGGCGCAGGATTTAGCCAAATTGATGCAGATGTATCTGAATGGCGGAAGTTATGGAGGTGTAACTTTTTTCAGCCCACAGACGATAGCCGAATTTACCAAAGACCAATATTCGGGAAATAGGCGTGGAGCAGGATTTGATAAAATTTCGGATTCCAAAAATAACGGTTATGGACATTATGGCTTTACAGGAACAATGGTTTGGAATGATCCGGACGAACAAATAGTTCTCGTTTTTTTATCTAACCGGGTAAATCCAAGTGTGGACAATAAAAAACTGGCCAACGGAAAATACCGGGAAAACATACGGCAAAAGTTGTATGATTCGATTATCAAGTTTAATTGATTTTTATGAACTTGAATTTGCAAAACCGTAAAACGATTTTCTAACTTCGCAAATCTAAAATCTGAAATCTGAAATGAAATCCATCTGTGTATATTGTGCTTCGAGCATCGGAAATGATCCGATTTATGGGGAAATGGCTTTTGAGTTGGGGCAAACCATAGCGGAGCATCAAATCGAATTGATTTATGGTGGTGCACAAGTTGGGTTGATGGGAAAAGTAGCAGAAGGTGCTTTATCCAAAAACGGAAAAGTAACGGGAATCATTCCTGAATTTCTCGAAACCAAAGAAATCGCACATACATCCTTAACCGAATTGATTACTGTCAAAACCATGCACGAGCGAAAGGCACTTATGCAGGAAAAGTCAGACGGATTTATTGCTCTTCCCGGCGGGTTTGGAACGATGGAAGAATTGTTTGAAATTTTAACTTGGGGACAATTGGATTTGCATCGCAAACCGATTGGGATTTTAAATGTGAAAGGATATTATGATGCTTTGATTCAATTAGTAGAAACCATGATTTCGGCAGGATTGCTGAAAGAAGAATATAAAAAAATGTTGCTGATCAGCGATTCGGTTGATGATTTGCTAAGTCAGATGAATTTATACGAAGTTCCTTTTACCACGAAATGGGATGGGAATAAGGTGATGTGAGTTGAAAAGTGATAGAATTGGTAGGTGGTTTTGATTTGTGTGAGCTACCTTTTTATAACAAATATTTTTTAAATGAAAAAGTTTATAATTTTTGGTATTTTAATTTGTTCGTTGCCTGTTTTGGGGCAGGAAACCTTAATTCCCTTTAAGATAAACGGGAAATTTGGATTGGCTGATGAAAGAGATAAAATGGTTGTGGAAGCCAAATACGATGAAATGATGTGGCTAGGAAATGATTATTTTCAAGCCACTCATACGGTTCAAATAAAAGACCAATTAGAAATTGAGAAGGGAAAAAAAGTTTTGCGTGATAATTCGGTTAAATTGAAAAGTTTGATTTACAAAGGAAAAGAATTAATCGATCCGCAACCTTATTCGGCTTATCAGGTTGTTCCAGAAATGATGATCAATGCGAGGTTTGATGGAGATGCTGAAAAATTAAGTTTGAATCAAAAACAATATGAAAATTTGAAAGGAAAAAATCCTTTGTATTTTCTATACAATGCAAAAGGAGAAAATGTTTCGCCGGAAGGGTTCAGACGTTTGGAGTTTGTGGATTCGGCTGGAATCAGTAACCGCAATCCAAAAAGAGCAAAATATGCTTTATTATTTACAGAAAACTTTCAGAATCGTTTTCAGATGTGTGTTTTTGATGCAGACGAAGGAAAAATCAAAGAATGCTTGTTTAAAGACGTTACAGATTTTAAAATTTTGGGAAGTGATACTAATACAAAGTCCTATTATCTAAGTTACCAAGCATCTGATAAGAAAGAATTAACAAAAGTTGTTCAAATCACAAAAGATTATTTTACGATTAAAGATATGACAGAACCACTTGCAGATCGGAAAGAAATGCGGGAACAAATGCGGGAAAACCAGAACAATAATCCAATACATCCGGCTCCTGAAAATTTACAAGGTGATTCCTCAAAGTATCTTCATTATTTCATGGAAAATGAAAAACTGAAACTTGATAATGGAAAAGGAGAAGTCACAGAAGTTTCCATGGAAAAATCGGTTATTCCGATTTGGAGGCAACCGAAATTGCCGAAACAAAGAGAGTCATTAATCTACAAAGAAGACGGTCGATTCGGACTCATTCAAAATGGAAAGATTGCCGATGCGGTTTATGATTCTATGGCGTATTTAGGAATGAATCATTATTTGGTGTGTCGAAAATTGAATGATCAAATGAAATGTGGAACCCTTGATCGAGAAGGAAAAACAGTCATTCCTATGGAATATGAATCTATTTTAGGGGAAATGAAAAATTTTGAACTTAATCGAACATCGAAAAAGTTGGAATTGGTCGATGCTAAAGAAGAAACTTCCCTTGCAAATCCTGCTTCAGGAAATACGTATTTTATTAAAACGAAGGGAAATTTGGTTGTCTACAAAAACGGAAAAGCCGGTATGCTAAAATTGAACAACGAAATAGTTCTTCCTGTTATGTATGATGAAATAGGGGTCAATAATCTAAATACGCGCGGTTTGGCGATTCATCAATTCATCGTTTTGAAAGAAAACGGAAATTACGGAGTAGTAATGTCCAATTTTGATTCGGAAACAGGACAAACCCTGCAAGAAATAATCGATCCTATTTTCCCTGATTTTCCGGCTTATTATTTCAAAGATTATGGAGGTAAAAAGGGGTTTTATCTATTTGGTTTGATGGATGATGATGGAGAAATCGTTTCCTATGCTTCTGAAATCGGAAGGGTTTTCGAGAAATAAAGGAATCATCTCATTCGTTTTTAACTAAATTATAACGAAATCAATCCACTAAAAAAATTAACTTTAGAGCCAAAATAAATTTCATGAAAATAGGAATTGTCTGTTATCCGACATACGGCGGTAGCGGAATCGTAGCAACGGAACTGGGGATGGATTTGGCAGAACGAGGTCACGAAGTACATTTTATCAGCACAAGCCTTCCCGCCCGTTTGGACATCACACTTTCCAACATTTATTTTCATAAAGTCAATGTTGAAACTTATCCGTTATTTGAAGAATATCAGCCCTATTCCTTGGCGTTAAGTACGATTATTGTCAACATTGCACAATCTCACGGATTAGATTTATTGCACGTTCATTATGCGATTCCTCATGCATACGCAGCCTATTTCGCCAAGCAAATGCTACGTGAAAAAGGAATTGAACTTCCGATCATTACGACACTTCACGGAACGGATATTACGTTAGTTGGAAATCATCCGGTTTACAAACCTGCAGTCGAATTTTCTATCAACCATTCTGATAAAGTAACCGCGGTTTCAGAAAGTCTGAAAAAGGAGACTTATGAATTTTTCAACGTGACCAACGAAATCGAAGTCATTCCCAATTTCATTGATAACGAACAATATGAAATTGAAGAAGATTGTGGTTGCCGGAATAAACTGGCACATAAGAAAGAGAAAGTAATTATTCACGTATCGAATCTCCGCAAAGTAAAACGATTGGAAGATGTCGTAAAAGTATTTTATGAAATACAAAAAGAGATTCCATCCCGATTGATCATTGTAGGGGAAGGTCCGGAATGGGAAAAAGCCAATGATTTAATCAATCGATTGCGAATTTCTGAAAAAGTAAAAACCTTAGGGAAAATTACCGAGTTATACAATGTACTTTGTTCGTCCGATTTATTTCTGCTTCTTTCCGAAAAAGAAAGTTTCGGATTGGCAGCTTTGGAAGCGATGGCGGCAAGCGTTCCTGTTATTTCATCCAATGCCGGTGGAATTCCTGAGGTAAACCTGGACGGGAAAACTGGATTTGTGCTTCCCATTGGTGATGTGAAAGGAATGGCGGAAAAAGCAATTACACTTTTATCAAACGAATCAATGCTGAACGAATTCAAGAAAAATGCAAAAGCTCAGGCATTGAAATTTGATAAAACCAATATTCTTCCGATGTATGAAGAATTATACCTGTCTGTTTTAGAAAAAAATACCCTCAATAAATCAATCAATTAATACACATTATAATTTAAAAATTCATGAAACATTTTTTTTCTTTATTAATCTTGATAATCGGATTACAAATGATACACGCACAAGAAGTTCCGTTACTGGACAGAGACTTATTTTTTGGAAATCCTGAAATATCGGGCGGACAATTAAGTCCCGATGGGAAATGGATTTCTTTTATGAAAGAATACGACGGAATTATGAATATATGGGTCAAATCTTTTGACGAACCTTTTGAAAAAGCACGTCCGCTTACCGACAGCAAACGTCCTTTATATGGCTATTTCTGGACAGAAGACGGAAAATATATACTGTATGTAAAAGATAAAGACGGCGATGAAAATATCAATGTTTTTGCAGTTGATCCAATGGCAAAAGTATCAAAAGGAGTTCCTGAATCCCGTAATTTAACACCTCTAAATGAAGTAACTGCACAGATTTATATGGTAAGCAGGAAAGATACTGATTTGTTGATGATCGGATTAAATGACCGCGACAAAGCTTGGCATGATTTGTATTCCTTGAAAATTTCAACCGGAAAATTGACCAAAATTTATGAAAACAACGACCGAATAGTTGCGTATGATTTTGACTGGGATGAAAACATGAGAGTGCTTTACAGAACGGACGAAAAAGGTACGACTGAATTCTTGTACAAAGAAGGCGATAAATTGACACCTATTTATTCGACATCGGTTACAGAAAGTGCCTATATATCGAATTGGAATGAAGATAATTCCAAATTTTATTTGGTAACCAATAAAGGCGATTTGGATTTGTCAACCTTGTTTTTGATGGATCCAAAATCCAAAAAATTAGAAAAAATAGAGAGCGATCCAAAAGGAAAAGTAGATTTTGGCGGATTGTCCATGGATAGAAATACCCGAAAAATTATCTCGACTTCTTATACAGCCGATAAAACTGATGTTTACTGGAAAGACAAAACTTGGGAAGCGAATTATACTTTTTTAAAAGGTAAATTTCCAGGTAGGGAAGTAGGTTTTTCGAGTTCAACCCATGATTATTCTAAATTTTTAATTTCGGTTTCAGGTGATAAATATGCTTCCGAAGCCTATTTCTTTGATGCAAAAACCAAAGAATTAATTTTACAATATGTGCCAAGACCTGCTTTGAAAAAAGTAGAACAACATCTGTCGGAAATGACGCCGATTACGTATAAAAGTAGCGACGGATTGGAAATTCCGGCTTATTTGACTTTGCCGGTCGGCTCAAACGGGAAAAATCTTCCGGTTGTAGTATTGGTGCACGGTGGTCCAAAAGGACCAAGAGATTATTGGGGATATAATTCCAATGTTCAGTTTTTGGCAAACAGAGGTTATGCGGTTTTACAACCCAATTTTAGAGCGAGTGGTGGATATGGTAAAAAATTCCAGAATGCAGGAGATTTGCAATGGGGAAAATTGATGCAGGATGACATTACATGGGGCGTGAAACACTTGATTGAAAAAGGAATTGCTGACAAAAATAAAGTTGTAATCATGGGAGGAAGTTATGGCGGATATGCAACTTTAGCCGGACTGGCATTCACACCGGATTTGTATGCAGGTGGAGTTGATATAGTAGGGCCAAGTAATATTTTCACTTTGTTGGAATCCGTTCCGGCTTATTGGGAATCCGGAAGAGCATTCTTATATGGGATGGTGGGCGATCCAAATACGGAAGAAGGAAAGAAATTAATTCGCGAAGCAAGTCCACTTTTTAGTGTCGATAAAATTAACCGTCCGCTTTTAATTATTCAGGGGGCAAATGATCCGAGAGTCAAACAGGCGGAAGCAGACCAGATCGTCATCGCATTGCGTGACAAAGGTAAAAAAGTTGATTATATTTTAGCAGACGATGAAGGACATGGATTTTCGAAACCTGTAAATAATATGGCGATGTATGCCGAAATCGAAAAGTTTTTGTCCGATATTATAGGTGGTCGTTACCAAAAAGAAATGCCGGAAGATGTGTCAAAACGTTTGAAAGAAATGACTGTAGACATCAAAACCGTTACTTATACACCCACTGAAAAAGTAGAAATTTCTTCTGCTTTGCCTAAAATTTCAAATGAATTAAAAGAAGGAACGACCAATTACGGTATTCTTTTAGAAGTGCAGGGGCAATCTATCCCGATGGATATGACCCGTACTATTACCAAATCCGGTAACAACTGGGTTGTAAAAGATGCTGCGACAAGTCCTATGGGAAATTCAATTGATGAAATCGAATTTTCAAACGAATTTTCTCCGATAAAAAGAAATATAGAACAGGGTGGGATGCAGATTCCCATGAGTTTTGCAAAAGACAAAGTTTCGATGACGGCGATGGGTCAAACGATAGAAATTCCTATGGCAGGAGCTTATTTGACCGATGGTGCCGGATATGATTTGGTCATTGCCGGACTTCCGTTGAAAGAGGGTTATACGCTTTCTTATAACATTCCGGATGCGATGACTGCAAAATCCAAACAAGTAAAATTGAGCGTAGTGGGTGCTGAAAAATTCAACAATGCAGATTGTTTGAAAGTCGAAATAGTTTCGGTAGAAAATTCTGCCGATAAAACGACAATGTGGATCAACCCAAAAACGAAATTGGCTGAAAAAATGCAGTCCGTCATTCCTGCTATGGGAAATGCCGTTATGACGATTACAAAAAAATAATCGACAAAAAATAAATCAAAAGCGCTGATTATCCGATAGGGTGGTCAGCGTTTTTTATGTTGTCTAAAAAAACTAAAAAGAAGCAGCTATAAAGTCATTACAATTATAAACCGGAATTTCAGAGAAATAAAAATCCGATACATCTTCCGTGATAATTGTAGTACAACCGGAATTCACTGCCGAATAATATTCCAAACCATCTTCAAAGTCATTGATTTTGATGTTTTCAATGCTCAGTTTTACCGTTTCTTCATCTGTAGAAGTAATTTTCAGCTTTTGGGAAAGAACAGCTATTTTTTCTTTCGCCCGTTGTGTTCCACTCTTTTTTTCGGCAAAATAAAAAGCAATAGCCAAACAAATAGGAGAGGTGTAAATCCGGAATTTCGGGTTGTCTGCCAGACTTATGATTCTTGCGGCATTTGAAAACAAAGGATATTGGCGATTCAGAATGGCTACCAGAACATTTGCATCTAAAAATATTTTCATGCAGAATTATTTTTTGGAATCAAAAAAGTCCGATTTCAGTTTTTTTCGGGAAACTGGTTTTCCATATTCCGGTTTTTCCTCTGCAACCATATTGACCCAATCAGCAATCGGTAAATCGTCCAAAGTTTTGTAATTTTTGGAAGTCATCTGTTTGTAGATGAATTCTGTTAGGCGTGATAGGCTGATTCCGTTTATTTCCGCAAATTCCTTTGCTTCTTTAATGACTTGTTTGTCAAATGATAAAGTAATTTTTGCATCCATAATTTAATTTTATACGACAAAGATAAAAAAAATATACGTAATAAAAAAACTCCGAAATTTATTTTCGGAGTTTTTTATTAGCAATATTTTCTAAGCTACTTTTTAATTACTTTAAAAGTTTTAACTCCTTTATTGGTGTAAACTTTCATTAAATAATTTCCTTTAAAAATATTGCCGGTTTCTAATGTGTATTCGGAAGCTTTGTTTATCTGTTTATTGAAAATCAATCTTCCTGATAAATCGTAAATTTCAACCTTTTCGATGATTGCATTTCCTACTTTTAGGATAATGAAGTCGTTAAACGGATTCGGGTAAATTTCAATTTCATCTGAATTCCAGTCAGAAACGGACATTTCTGGTTCAAAGTTTGCGACATAGTTATGATTTTCCGTTACTACCATCTCAAAATTTGAATTGTCTGAAACTATTGTTCCATTTTCTGTCCAGTTATAAAAGTGTAACCTTCGTTAGAAGCAGCAGTAAATGTTGCTGTTGCACCATGGTTATAATTTCCCCCACCTGTTGTAGTTCCGCCATTTGTAGGGTTGGAAGAAGTGGAAATTGTATAGCTGTTTTGTGAGAAGTTTGCTACATAATTATGGTTTTCTGTTACCGTAATTTCAAAACTTTCTTCATCGGAAACTTCAGTTCCGTTCTCTGTCCAGTTGATGAAAGTATATCCATCGTTTGCACTTGCAGTAAGTGTTGCCGTTGTACCGTTGTTATAATTCCCTGCTCCGGTGGTTGTTCCGCTGTTAGCAGGGTTGGAGGAAGTGGAAATTGTATAGCTGTTTTGTGTAAAGTTTGCGACATAGTTATGATTTTCTGTTACCGTAATTTCAAAACTTTCATCATTCGAAACCTCTGTTCCGTTTTCCGTCCAGTTGATAAAAGTGTAACCTTCGTTAGAAGCAGCAGTAAATGTTGCTGTTGCACCATGGTTATAATTTCCGCCACCTGTTGTG
>CALLXZ010000023.1 GCA_937875605.1 uncultured Moheibacter sp. | reverse complement strand
ATATTGCCCCATATTGACAATCTGCATTTCGCGGATTTCATGAATGACAGAACCATAATAAGATTCGTCAAAATCAGGTGTCATTTCAAATACTTCATCTAATTTTTGGCTAAATTTCTTTCTGCCACCCATCAGATCAATCAATCCCTGCACATCGTGAAAAACCGACCAAGTGTAATGCCAGCTGTTACCTTCTGTAAAAGCATCTCCCCATTTCAGCGGATTGAAAGGCGTTTGGAAAGTGCCATCTTTATTTTTCCCTCGCATCAAACCTGTTTCTTTGTCAAATAAATTTTTATAATTCAAACTTCGCTGACGATAAATATCAATTTCCGAATCCGGTTTTCCCAACGCCTTTCCCAACTGCCAAATGCAAAAATCATCGTACGCATATTCCAGCGTTCGTGCAGCATTTTCGTTGATTCCTACATCGTAAGGAACATATCCGAGAGAATTATAGTAGTCCACTCCTGCCCTTCCGACCGCAGTAACAGGACCTTCGTGATTCGCTCCATGAACGACCGCTTTCCATAAGGTTTCTGCTTCATAATTTTTTAATCCTTTCAAATATGCATCCGCCACAACCGATGCAGAATTATTTCCAATCATGATATTGGCATAACCAGGGCTTGACCATTCGGGTAGAAATCCACCTTCCAGAAAAGCATTCGCCAAACCTGCCTGCATTTCCTCATTAATAGACGGATAAACCAAATTCAGCAAAGGATAAAGCGCGCGGAAAGTATCCCAAAACCCCGTTCCTGCAAACATATAACCTGGAAGAATTTCTCCATTGTAGGGACTCCAATGCACGACTTCTTCTTTTGAATTGATTTCATATAATTTGTTTGGGAACATCAAGGTACGATATAGACATGAATAAAATGTTTTCATTTGTTCTTCCGTTCCTCCTTCCACTTTTATTTTCCCTAATTTTTCATTCCAAATATCTTTCGCATTTTCTTTTGTTTTGTCAAATGAATTTCTGCCGATTTCTCTTTTCAGATTTAATTCTGCTTGTTCCAAACTGATAAATGACGAAGCTACTTTGGCATTGATAATTTCTCCTTTTTTCGTTTTAAATTTGACTGCTGCGATGGAATGATTGGAATTCATTTCTGTCTTTCCGGATTGGATTTTCTTTCCATCCCAAACTCTGAAATCTTCAATTTTCTCATCAAATTCAATTACAAAATAATTTTTAAAATTGATTAAATTTCCACGACTATAACGTGTGCTGTAACCAATGATTTTCTTTTCTTCCGGAATAATTTTCACGTAAGAACCTTTGTCAAAAGCATCTACCACAATCCATCCGTCTTCCGTTTTCGGAAATGTAAAACGAAATTGTGCAGCGCGTTCGGTGGGCGTGATTTCAGTTGTGATGTCATGGTCGGCTAAGTAAACTTTATAATAATAAGGCTTGCTGATTTCAGCTTTGTGCGAAAACCAGCTTTCACGATCGGTTTCAGTCATTTTCAAACCTTTTGTCGGCATTATGGAAAATTGTCCGTAATCATTCATCCATGGAGAAGGCTGATGCGTTTGCTTGAAACCTTTGATTTTGTTGGCGGTATACGTATACATCCAGCCATCGCCCATTTTTCCGGTTTGCGGCGACCAATAATTCATTCCCCAAGGAACCCCAATCGCAGGATAAGTATTTCCGTTTGAGAGTTCATAAGTCGATTGTGTTCCCATCAACGGATTTACAAAATCAACGTATGATAATATCTGGTCTTGAGAAAATCCCAAATTACAATAGACAATGAAAAGGAAACTTAATAAATTCTTATACATTTTACTAATTTAGAAAAACAGCTAAATTTAAAAGTTTCTAATTCAATTTGGAAGTGATGTCCTGATAAAAGTTTTCAAATGTATCTTCGTTCTGAAGATTTAATTTTTTGCGTAGGCGGTAACGTTTTTTATAGATGCTTTCAGGGGAAATTTTCAGATTATGACTGATTTCTTTTGGTGTCATATTGAGGATGATGTAGGATAGTAATT
>CALLXZ010000022.1 GCA_937875605.1 uncultured Moheibacter sp. | reverse complement strand
GCCCCAAATGCATAAAACGGAACCAATGCAACATTGGCTTCTTTCAACAGATAACCGGTCATTTCTTTGACCGAATTGATTTTCGTTCCCTCAGCAGTTTCGCTTCCAATCAAATCAAATTTCACTGTCAGATAAAGCGCTGCCTCCGGCTCAATTACATCCACAGGGAAATTCTCATTTTTCAATTTTAAAAATCCTTTGTAAAATTCATCCAAACGATACGACAATTCCGATTTTATATGCATCAAATATTTCTGCACTTCATCGTCTTTTTTCAAATAATCTGCCGTTGCGATTTGTTCGGGTTTGGGCGCCCAAGCACCGATATGGCTTAAAATATCTTTCATTTTATGGATAATATCTTGTGGACCAAATGCCCATCCGACCCTTACACCTGTTGCAGCAAAAGCTTTGGAAATTCCGTCGATAAAAATCGTATAGTCACGCATTTCAGGATTCAACGAAACGGGATTATAATGCTGTATGTCACCGTAGGTTAACTGCCAATAAATCTGATCATACAACAAATACAAAGGTTTGATATTCAAATCTTTTCTCCTATTATTTTCCGAAACTATTAAATCTGAAATCTTACGTAAATCTTCTTTTTCAAAGGTAGTTCCCGTTGGGTTCAAAGGTGAACAAACCGCGATTAAATTGGCGTTTTGAATATACGGTTCAATTTCCTCTGCCGTTGGCATAAATTTATTTTCGGCTTTTGTTTCAATTACAATTTCCTTATTTCGAGCAAGATAGGTATAAGCATCGTTATTCCAAGATGGTGTGGGGTACAAAACCGTATCCTCCAAGTCCAAAATAGTTTGGTAAACCGCATAAATCAATGGTCTTGCACCACCCGAAATCAGAATTTCATTTTCCGAATAATTTAGTCCCAAATTTTGACTCAGAAAATCTGAAACGCTTTGTCTTAGAACCACTTCTCCATTTCCAGCGGGGTAATTGGTCAAATCATTCTGATAATTTTCAATGATTAAGGATTTCAGTTCATCCGGAATGGAAAATATTTTCGAATCAAAATCTCCAATGGTCAAATTGTAGATTTTTTCACCTTGTGACTGTAAAGCACGGACTTCTCCAGCTATTTTGATAATTTCAGATCCTTTCAGATTTTCAGAGAGTTGTGATGTCTTCATAATTATTTCGTTTTGCGAAGTTTGAATTTCGATTCAATATTCCGCTAAATTAGGACTCAGCCACTTTTCTGCCAATTCCAAATCTATTTTTTTCTTTTGGGCGAAATCTTCTACCTGATCTTTTTTGATTTTTCCGACTCCAAAATATTTTGCTTCCGGATTTCCAAAATAATAACCCGAAACCGATGAAACAGGAAGCATCGCAAGCGACTCCGTTAATTCAATTCCGATTTGATTTTTCACATCCAGCAATTCCCAAATAGTCAATTTTTCCAGATGATCGGGACAAGCCGGATATCCCGGAGCCGGACGAATTCCTTTATAAGCTTCCTTGATCAATTCTTCATTGGACAAAACCTCATCAGAACTATAACCCCAAAATTCAGTTCGGACTTTTTTATGCAAATATTCGGCATAGGCTTCCGCAAAACGGTCTGCTAAAGCTTTAACCATGATGGAATTATAATCATCATTATTCTCCTCAAAACTTCTGGCAAAATCAGAAATTTCCTGTCCTGCCGTTACCGCAAAACATCCAATGTAATCCTCAATTCCTGATTTTTTTGGAGCAATGAAATCAGCCAATGAAAAATTGGGTAGATTCTTCGATTTTTTGGATTGTTGTCGAAGCGAAATAAATTGATTCAAATGATTTCCTCCATTATCAAATACTTCGATCGTATCATCATCCACCGTATTAGCTTTGAACAAACCAAAAATTCCTTTTGGCTTCGCAATTTCTTCCTTTTCAATCCGGTTCAGCATCTCCAAAGTATCTTTGTATAACTTTTTAGCTTCTGTACCGATTAGTTCGTCTTCCAATAAATCCGGGAATTTCCCGTGCAGTTCCCAGGTTTTAAAGTAAGGTGTCCAGTCGATATATTCTCTTAATTCTGAAACACTTACTACTTCATGTGTAAAAACACCCAATTGATTAGGTTCAAAAGGTCGATTCATTTCAAAATCAACTTTAAATTTATTTGTACGTGCTTCTTCTATACTTAAGAATTCTTTTTTTACCGTTCTGGAAAGAAACCCATCTCTAATTTTATCGTATTCTTTATGCGTTTCCACCAAAAATTCATTTTGACCATCGCCCAATAATTTCGACGCAACGGGAACGGAACGCGAAGCATCCAGAATATGAATTACAGACGGATATTCTGGTGCGATTTTTACCGCAGTATGCGCTTTGGAAGTCGTTGCGCCACCGATTAACAGCGGAAGTTTCATATTTCGTCTTTTCATTTCTTTGGCTACATGCACCATTTCGTCCAAAGAAGGCGTGATCAATCCACTCAAACCAATCATATCCACCTGTGCTTTCTCGGCTTCTTCCAAAATCTTATCGGCGGGAACCATCACACCTAAATCAATGATTTCAAACCCATTACAACTCAAAACTACAGAAACGATATTTTTCCCGATGTCATGCACATCCCCTTTTACGGTCGCCATCAAAACTTTTGAAGCGGGTTTATCGGTTTTATTTTTTCGTTTTTCTTCCTCCAAATACGGAGTCAGATAAGCCACTGCTTTTTTCATCACCCGAGCCGATTTCACGACTTGTGGCAAAAACATTTTTCCCGCTCCAAATAAATCGCCTACTACATTCATCCCATCCATCAAAGGACCTTCGATGACTTTCAAAGGCGATTCGATTTTTGCTAAAGCTTCCGCTGTATCTTCTTCTATAAATTCGGTAATTCCTTTTACAAGCGAATGCTCGATTCGTTTCTCCAACAACCAATTCCGCCATTCGTCATCTTTCTTTTTGGTTTTGGTTTCTCCTTTTACATTTTCAGCAAATTCAATCAAACGTTCGGTTGCATCTTCTCTCCTATCCTGTACGACATCTTCAACCAATTCCAATAAATCAGGAGGAATATTATCATAAATCTCCAACATTTCAGGATTTACGATTCCCATATCCATTCCGTATTTGATTCCGTGATAAAGAAAAACCGAATGAATGGCTTCGCGAACGGTATTATTTCCGCGAAATGAAAACGAAGCGTTACTCACTCC
>CALLXZ010000021.1 GCA_937875605.1 uncultured Moheibacter sp. | reverse complement strand
ATTTTACTGAGAAAGACAAAAAATGAATCGAAAGAGAGTTAAAAAAATAGCAAAAAGAATGTTGATAACAATAATAGTGCTGATAGGATTATTGGCAGGAATTTGGGGATTTATGCAACAACCACAATTCGGAAAAGCGCCATCAGGAGAGCGATTGGAACGAATTAAAAAATCAAAAAATTACAAAGACGGAGCATTTCAGAATTTGAGTCATACGCCTTCATTAGCAGAAGGTTATACGATGGGTAGCGTTTTGTGGGATTTTATTTTCACCAAATACCCAAATACTACACCATTGGATTCAATTCCTTCCGTCAAAGTAGAATGGGATCAATTAAAATCCGACGACAATGTATTGATTTGGTTTGGGCATTCTTCATATTTCATTCAACTGGATAGAAAAAAATACTTAATTGATCCTGTTTTCAGCGGAAACGCTTCTCCGATTTCGGGTACTACGAAAGCATTTCTTGGAAGTGATATTTGTCTGACAGATGACATTCCTGAAATTGATTATTTGCTCATTACACACGACCACTATGACCATTTGGATTATAAAACAGTGAAAGCAATCATTCCAAAAGTGAAGAAAGTGATTACAGGTTTGGGCGTAGGTTCGCATTTAGAATATTGGGGTTACAAACCTGAAATCATTACCGAATTGGATTGGAATGAATCATTAAAATTAAATGATTCAACAGTGATTCACACTGCTCCGGCGCGTCATTTTTCGGGTCGAACTTTGAAAAGAAATAATACACTTTGGCTTTCATTTATTTTAGAAACAAATGATAAGAAATTGTTTTTAGGTGGCGATTCCGGCTATGATACCCATTTCAAAGAAATTGGCAAAAAACATGGACCTTTTGACTTGGTGCTTTTAGAAGATGGACAATATGATGCAAAGTGGAAATACATCCATTTATTACCTGAAGAAGTAGTGGCAGCGGCAAAAGACCTCAATGCGAAACGTTTGATGCCGGTTCACAATTCCAAATTCAAATTAGGAAACCATCCTTGGAATGAGCCGATGATGAAAGTTGCCACAGAAGCCCGAAAGGAAAATATGCCTTTGCTGACACCAATGATTGGCGAACCAATTAATCTAAATGATTCGGTTTATGCTTACAAAGAATGGTGGAGTGGGATGGAATAATTTTGAATGAGTGAATGAAGGAATTATAGAATGAACGAATATTCAATTATTCAGAACTCATTCATTCAAAATTTAAAATTCATCATTCAAAATAAGTTGACAACTCATCCCTAAATTTCTCCAATTCATCCGAAACTTTTTTGATACATTTAAAGGATAAACGAATTTTGTTTCAAGAAATTCAAAAATCTAACATTATGTATCGAATAGTTTTAATCATCACTTTATTTTTTATCGGATTGTTTGCAGATGCTCAGTCCAAGTATGAAACCGAAATGACCAAAGCTTTGACTGCTTTTGGAGAAGCCAAAACACCGGACGATATGGAAAAAGCAGCACAGCATTTTGACCGTATTGCCAAGGTGGAAAAGGAGAATTGGTTACCGATTTATTATGCGATGTTTATCCGAAGTTTAAATGCTTTTTCGTTGGACAAAGACAAAGCCATCAAAAGTGTAGACGAACTGGAAGGATTATATTCCGGTTTAGAAGCGATGAAAGATGCCGATAAATCAGAAGTGTTGACCCTCAGAGGGTTGTTCCGGACAGTAAAAGTTGTCAAAGATCCACAGACGTATGGAATGGTTCTATCATCCGCCATCATCAAAGATTATGATGATGCTTTGAAAATCAATTCAAAAAATCCACGTGCTATGTACCTGATGGCGCAATACAATATGGGTGGAGCAGAATTCTGGGGCAAAGATCCCAAAGAATATTGTCCACAAATCGAAAATGCTAAAACACTTTTCGGAACGGAAAATAAAGAAGGTTTTCAGCCGAAATGGGGCGAAGACCACGTAGATGAAATCTTAAATTCAACTTGTAAAAAATAATTTATACAAATAATTGGTTATGAAACGATTGCTGACGCATCTCCGCTATATGCTCTTTGTGATTTTGGGAGTATCTATGATGTTCTTGGCGATGTATGTAGTCAACTCAAGTGAACTGCCGAATTGGCTCCAAATAGGAAAAGCATTTGGCTGGACGGCTTTTTATACTGTTCCGCTTTATACCGTAAACGGATTGATTTATCATTTGATAGAAGAAAAAATTAAAGGCGTAAGACTAAAAGATTATTTTATCCGCTTTTTGTTGGGAATTTTGATAAGCTGTGTTGTAAGTGTCGTAATTGGAGGGATGCTCTTTGTGTTGGAATTGGTGATTTCAGGAAAAACACTTGACGAAGCTTTAAGTTGGTTATTTTCTATGGATTCTCTTTACAATGTTCAACGGATTATTTGGATTTCAGGAACCATTGCTACGATTTTGTATGTGCTGAATTTCATTTTGAAATACCAAGCAAATAAACTCAAAGAGCAAAAAGAGAGAGTCGTTCAGATTTCGACCGAACATGAATCGTTGAAATCGCAGATTGGCCCGCATTTCTTGTTCAATAGCTTAAATGTTTTAAACGGATTGATTTCGGAGAACCCAGACAAAGCGCAAGAATTTGTGAGCGAACTTTCTTCCGTTTATCGATATGTTTTAGAGCAGAATGATAAGTCTTTGGTTTCGCTTCGGGAAGAAATTGATTTCAGCCAAACGTATATGAATCTGGTTCAGAAAAGATTCGAAGACGGATTGGAATTCGAAGTGGTCAATGATTTTGATTCTAATTATCAAATTGTTCCGCTTTCGTTGCAGATTTTATTGGAAAACTGCATCAAACATAACCGAATTTCGTCAGATGAAATACTTAAAGTAAAAGTTTATATAAAAGATAATTATTTACTGATTAAAAATAATTTACAAATTAAAAAACAATTGCATAAAAGCACGGGTAAAGGATTGAGAAATATCATTGACAGATACAAATCGTTTACCCGAAAAAAAGTTGAAATTTTACAAACTGATAATGAGTTCATTGTCAAATTACCATTATTAACAGAAAAAAATACCAATATGGAAATCATTCAAAATTATTCAGAAGAAGAAATAAAAGCTGCCAAAAAGCGCGTGGAAGAATTGCAAGGATTTTATTGGAATCTTGCCAGTTATTTGATTATCAACGCATTTCTGCACTTTCTTGACTTGAAAGACGGTTCATACGATTGGGCTTATTGGCCATTGTTAGGATGGGGCATTGGTATTGCATTTCATGCAATTGAAGTGTTTGGCATGTTCAATTCTTCTTCATGGAAAGACCGTCAGGTGCAGAAAGAATTGGAGCGAAGAAAGAATGAACGTGATAGATTTTTTGATAACGTAAATAATTGATTTTATGAAATTAAATGAAGATTATTTAAAGCAATACTCTGAGATACAAGAGTCAATAAAAGAGAAGCATAATTTCTATCTCATTTTGTTTGTTTACGTAGTGATGACAGGATATTTACATTTCATCGATTTGAAAGACGGCAGTTATGACTGGGCATATTATTCCTGGATTATGATGAGTTTCAGTATGATTTGGATGGCGGTGATTACGTTTTCGTTTCCACTGAAAAGCAAAATGATACTCAAAGAAATGAAAAAGAGCCAATTAAATTCAACTTCAAAAAACTAATATCATGGAAACAAATAATAATTTTTCGACAGAAGAATATTTAGCGGCAAAGAAAGCGGTAGAGGAACGATTGGGCTTTTATGTACACTTAGCTTCCTATATTTTGGTAAATGCATATTTTGTATTCTTAAGTGTCCGAAATGGCGGATATTTTTGGGCGATATGGCCTATGATTGGTTGGGGAATCGGATTGGCATTTCATGGGATCAGTGTTTTTGGATTTTTCAACAACAATTCCTGGAAAGACAAACAAATCCAAAAAGAAATCGAAAAACGCAGAAAGTTTAAATATTAATTCCGAATTTCGAGCCTCAAATTTCGCAATACGAAAGAAATGAAATCCATCATCATAGAAGACGAAAAACCGGCAGCACGCTATTTGCTTCGCTTGCTTCAAAATCAGGGAGTCGAACCGCTTGCGATGTTGCATAGTGTCAAAGAAGCGGTTCAGTGGTTCAAAGAAAATTCCGAACCTGATTTAATTTTTCTTGACATTCAGTTAGGGGATGGAATCAGCTTTGAAATCTTTGAACAAGTTCAGCCCAAAAGCTCGATTATTTTTACTACTGCTTATGATGAATATGCGCTAAAAGCATTTAAATTCAATTCAATAGATTATTTACTTAAACCAATTAATGAATTGGATTTAAAACGTGCAATTGCGAAATTTAATGAAAAACATACTCCTGTCCTCTGGGATGCATTCCAATTAAAATCGCTTTTGGTTAATAATTTCGAGAACAAATACCGCGAACGCTTTTTGGTTAAAATCGGTAATAATCTGAAGACAATCGAAACGGATAGTGTGAGTTGTTTTTATTCAAAAAACAAAGGAACTTATCTTTTTACTGAGAACCGCGAATATCCTATTGAGCAAACTTTAGGCGACTTGGAATCTCAGTTAAGCCCAAAGGATTTCTTCCGGATCAGCCGAAATGCAATTGTAAATCTCAGATTTATTGAAAATATAACAACGCATTCCGGAAGTCGATATCAGCTATTCATCAAAGGAATTTTAGAGGAACTAATCGTTTCCCGCGAACGCGTAAATGACTTTAAATTTTGGTTGGAGAAATAGTTATTTTCAACACTTTTTCTTGCACTTTCGAACGCCTTTTACAATCATAAACGATGTAACAAATGCAGCGCCAATCAATATCGCCTTTTTTGTATTTTCAGAAAGAGGAGGCAGAGAAGTTTCTCCATAAATTTGCATCGATCCTTTTGAAGGGGAAAGTACATTTCCATCGGTATCCGTTTCCGTATTCTTTTTCATCATCAAACGCATGGCCGCCGCCGCAGTTGCACCTATGAAGTCAGGAAATAATCGGTAAATATTGATGAGCGGCCAAGAACTTAAATTTGGATAAACATTTTTCTTTGGTCTTTTTGCCGTCCTTACCATCGCATCTGCCATCACTTTTGGATCAGCGGCCAAAGGTGAAATTTTGAAATCCAATCCTGAATATTTAGAGGAATGCATGTTTCCGGTCGATCTTTGAAGTCCGGGGTAAAGTGCTGAAATATGAATGTTCGGATAATTGGAAATTTCTGCTCGCAATCCTTGTATCATTCCTCGGATTCCAAATTTAGTGGCAGAATAAGCAGAACTATACGGCGCAGGAATGTATCCTCCAATCGAAACGTTATTGAGTAACACACCTTCTTTCTGTTTTTTGAAAATTGGTAAAACTGAATGCGCACAATTGATATAACCGATGAGATTGGTTTTGATTACCTGTTCTGTAGTTTCAATTGGAATTTCCTCAAATTTTCCACTTGCCATCACTCCAGCATTGTTTACCCAAACATCAATCCTTCCGTTTAATTTTAGTGCTTCATTGGTGAGGTTTTGAACTTGCTCAGCATCGGAAACATCAGTTGGAATGCTCAATGCAATTGTACCTAAATTACGACAATCATTAGCCGCTTCATCCAAAGCTTCCTTTCCTCGTGCAGCCAAAACCAAATTACATCCTTCCATCGCAAATGCTTCTGCAGTTGCTTTACCAACCCCGCTTGAGGCTCCGGTGATGACTACCGTTTTTCCTTTTAGACTGTATAATTCATTAAAATTTTCCATACTAAATGATTTAAAAATTGCTAACTCTCTCTATTTTAGAAACCAAAGAATATACCATCCTTGTAATTATTTCAATAAAATTAATGTTCTGTTCAATTTTTAATAGTGGAATCATTCTTGTTTACAACTTTTAAAATTAATGTTATGGACAATCAGAAAATCAAAAAGATAGCAAAATATGCCTTGGGCGGAATGCTCATCACGGCTGGAATCGGACATCTTACTTTTGCCCGAAAAGAGTTTCAGGCACAAGTTCCGGATTGGTCACCTTTGTCCAAAGATGATACGGTTGTGTATTCAGGAATTACCGAAATTGCATTGGGTGCAAGTCTTATTTTGGCAAATGAAAAATATGAATCGACGGTAGGGAAAATTGCTTCTGGGTTTTTTGTCGCAGTATTTCCCGGAAATATTTCCCAATATCTCAATCGAAAGGATGGCTTTGGATTGAATTCCGATAATAAAAGATTTGCGCGTCTTTTTATGCAACCTTTATTGATGGCTTGGGCAATGAAATCTACAGAGAAAAATATTGGATAAATTGAAATAATTCTGCAGAATTATTTCAATGTTTGATTAATTAATCTTTCTTATATCGATCATTTCCACTTTCCCACCGCGGTCTTTGACTTGTTTGATCATGTCTTCCGTTCCGCCGGGACCGTCTGATTTTTGTTTATCCCAAAGCGCCAATAATGTCATATTTGAAATCCCGTTTGCCAATGAAAAATACAATTCCCAAAGATTGTTTCGTTGCCAAATGTTATAGTCTTTTTTCTTTTGCAACCAATTGGGTAATTCCAAAGAATCCGATAAAACGGGATGATGAAGTTCTTTGTATAATTTATCAAATCTTTCCAACCAATTATTACCGGCAAAAGCCACAGATTTCATTTTAAAAAGAGCAGGAGGAACGGCTAAAAACATTCGGCTTTCAATTCCCATTGCTTTACACTGTTCGTGAAAAATTATATCACCACCACAAGCACCGCCAGTAATTCCAATCAGAATTTTATCTTCGCCCAAACCTTTTTTTATTTCAGTGATTTTTTCTTTGATCTGAAGCATTACTTCCTTTTCTTTCTGAGGCGGAAATCGAGGTTTTTCTCTGTCTTTTTTATCAATCATATGACCGGTAAACAAAATATAATATTCCTGAGAATCATCTTTTTTTGTAACTCCTTGAACTACATCCAGAGCGGCTTGGGTGTTTTCAGGAAGAATTTGGAGCGAATGGAATAGTGTCAATTGTTTTTTTACCGATTCTTTTGTCAATTCGTCTGCATCCACCATGGCAGATGCATATTTCGTGGTAACTCTTCCGGTGCTTTTGGAGGTAAGATGAAGAAAGTGAGCTTCTGCGATGTTCAGCCAAATATCTTTATTGCCAATTGATTTATTTTGCGCACGAGCTGATTCAATAGAGAATTGGAGTGCGGAAACTAACTTTTCTTTTTCCTTTTTGAATTTTTTTAATTCGCGTTCGGCATCTTCCGGTTCATCAAATAAATTTTCCCATTCATTCAGAAATCTTTCTGCTAATTCAATTAGAATAAATAAAAGCGAAACGGCATTGTACCCGGCATAATAATAATTGAGATTTTGCATAAATCCTTTCCTATAATTTTCATAGGAATTCATCAAATGAATCGATTTCAAAGCTCTTTTTTGTAAAAATTTACCCTCCGCATTTTTCCATTCAAAAGCCCATCGGGTTTTATGATTTCGGGCGATAAGTGTATAAGCTTCCGCTCTTTGTCTTCCTGTAACCTTTTTGTCTTTGATGATGACTTCAGCCGAAATATCGGATTTTGTCAATAAAGTTTTTGCTTCATTGGCTTGAAAAGAAAACTCTTTTTCTGCTATTCTTTGATAAATAGTTGATAACCGATCATGAACATATAAATCTTTTCGGTTCTTTCTATTTGAAATAATTTTAAGTAAAATTTCGCTAGCCGAATCGTATTTCTCTAAACGAAACAATGCTTCTCCTACCAAACGCCAAGCTGCATATTTCCATTGGAAACTCTCGGCTTCATGCGCCAAAAGTGATAATTTTCCGACATGCCCACTTTCAGAAGCAATTCTGACTTCATCCACATATTCCTGCGGAAGTGCGATGTAGGTTTCCGGATCTTGCGATTCCAAATGAGGAAGGACGTTGAAAACGGGACTGTCAATTCGTTCATCGTCCATCGTTTCAGAAATAACCCGAATCAATTCCTCTATTTTGGCTTCCGGATTCACACGATCATAGGATAAATATCGGTAACCAATGATGTCAAATGGCGTTTCGTCAAATCCGGGTGATTTGATTAAAATCGTGTGTTTATCACGCAAAGCATGACGAATCCCCAGTTCGTAGAAAACATTCGGATTGTAAATGGTAATGTCTGCAATGACGATGTCTGCTAATAATAATTCCGAAAACATATCTTCGCGTATATCGCCTGCGGAAAAGACTTTTCCGGTCGTTCCGCCGGTCAATCCCAGTTTTTTCAGTGCCGGTTTGATCAATTCTTTTTCGACTCGGTCAAAATCAAAATAAACAGAAGTAATGGTTCCATCTTTTTCTTTTTTTAAAACGGGACGTTTGTTGCCAAAAGGTCGAACGATAAATACTGAACTCATGCTCGAATTTAGTTATTTCAAAAAGAATCGGAAATGTTCTTTTACTTTTACCTGATTTTTTCCGGTTACCGTACCGACTTCTCTCAGTTTTTTGATGTGTTTGGTGGAATCCATTTTTCGTACGTGTTCACTATTTATATATTTCAATCCGATTTCATTGAGTGCCTCCTGACTTAAATCCGCATTGTATCGAACATAAGAGAAATGCCGTCCAGCATCGTTTTCCATTTTTTCTAATGTGCCATCTTCTTTCATCGGAATCATTTCGTCTAATTCCCGATCAATTTTTGCTCCATAGACACATCGTCCAACCGTTCGGCAATTGATGTCCTGATCCACCTGCATTGCATACATCAAATTATTGGGAATCGTTTTTGCGGTGCTGATGAGATTATCGTAGGCCTTCGGAGTCACAGCAGATCCGGTTCCGACAGAAACGATCAGCAATTCTTTTTCTCCGGTTTTCCATTCCAGTCCATATGCTTTTTGCGTAGCCATTCGGTAGAGTAGGAATGCAGGATTATTATAAGGCGTGACGCCACCGTCCACAAAAATGAAAGTTTTATTGGGGTCATCGGGATCCCATTGTAAAATTTCGGGTGGAAAAAAGGTAGGCGCTGCGGTGCTGGCTCTCACCAATTTATACAAAGGAATTTTCAGATTGCAGTCCTGACGGTTTCGTGCATTGTATTTTGCCCAAGGGTTATTGCTGATTGGCCATGGAGAATCGGTTGTCAGATTCATGGTTACGATTAACAATAAGGTTTTAAATCGTTCCGATTCCAAATCTATGTCGCCTCCGCCAAATGTTTTTCGTAATTCTTTTTCCAAGGGAGATTTGTTATACGAATGCCAGAATTGATTCATAATAAATGTTTTATCAAACATCGCTTTCCCTTTTTTCTGGTAGAAATCCAATAAGGTTTCAACTTTCATTCCTAACGATAAACCGGCAGCGATGATCGCTCCCGTACTCGTTCCGCCGATGTAATCAAAATAATCACCTAAACAGAAATCTTCTCCTTTTCCCAATTCTTTTTGCAATTGTTTTTCTATTTCGAAGAGAATCTCCAACGTTAGAACACCACGGATTCCGCCGCCGTCCAAAGCCAAAATTTTTCTGGGTTTATCATTAGTAAGAAATCGTTCGTTGTTGGGCGTGATTTGTTTTTTCATATTCGAATTCGTTTAGTAGAAATGATAATATTACTTTTCAATTATTCCATTATGAATCAAATCATTGTGAATTTTTTCATAAATTTCGCTTAGATTTTCTTTAAAATCAAATGAAATAATTCCATTCAGATCGGAGGGAAGTGCAGTTTCTTTTTGACGGATAATCCGGACTTTATTTCTTCCAAATCTCCCGGCAAACCAACCCAATTCAAATAAAACGTTGGGTCTTCCCTGAAAATATTGTCTTCCTTTATTTTCTACCGCATCGTCCGGTGTGACCATCACAAAAGCAAATGCGCAATCTTTTGCATAATGTTCAAATTTTTCGATAATGGTTTTTCCGCTGTCCGATTCCTGATTCAGGACGATTGGGTTCAGATGAAATTGATCTTTCAGTAGGTTTTGTAATTCAAATAAATTATCATAATCATGTCCATGAACGATGAAAATTT
>CALLXZ010000020.1 GCA_937875605.1 uncultured Moheibacter sp. | reverse complement strand
ACAACTTTCTTGGATTACTATAAACATGCAAAAGATTTGAATGTTTCAGAATCCGGCAGAGACGAAAGAGGAGGAAAAATACGTGGCGGTAATGTGCATGGAATGACAAGATTTCACATCAACGTTGGTCAAAAACAACAAGTTAAAGTTCCAAATTTAATTGGATTAATTAACGAAAAAACACGCAAACGTGATATAGAAATAGGTAAAATCGAAATCTTGAGAAACTTCTCATTTTTTGAAGCTGATTCAGAACATGAACAATTGATTTTGGATTCATTTAAAGATGATGAAACAATTGAAGTTCAGATTTCAATCCCTGAAAAAAGAGAAGGAAGAAGTGGTGAAGATCGTGGTGAAAGACGTGGCGGTGATAAAAAACGTTCAGGGGGATATGCTGGAAAATCCGGAGGTGGAAAACGGACCGGCGGTGGTGGCGGTTTTGAAGGAAAGAGAAGCGGAAGCAGCTCAGGTCGTTCAAAATCGGGAAGCAGCGGAAGATCAGAATTTGGCGGTGGTCGAAATAGAGGAAAAAGCACCGGAGGTGGAAGCCGTAACAGTGGCGGTGGAAAAAGAAGATAATATTTGTTAAAAATAGTATTTAGAGCCCGTTTATACGGGCTTTTTTATGTCTATAAGTGAAATGTTAATTACATAACTATTTTGCCATCGAGTTAATACAATATCAATTCTAAGTCACTGACTGAAAATTCTTTAAAAATATAGTGATTAGTTAATTTTATAGTGCTATCTTGCGCCAAAATTAATTAATTATGAATAAAGGTACTGTCAAATTTTTCAATGAAACTAAAGGTTATGGATTCATTAAAGATGACGATTCAGGTAAAGAGTATTTCGTTCACATCACCGGTTTGGTAGATAAAGTTAAAGAAAACGATGACGTTTCTTTTGACTTAGAAGAAGGAAGAAGAGGAACGAATGCTGTAAATGTTAGAAGAGCTTAAGAATTAGGTTTATAAGATTTACCAATGAAAAAAAAGGTTTCGCATCTCGCGAAACCTTTTTGCTTTTTACTACTTTTTACTTTCTTTTGATTAAGGATCTATCCGGACAAATTCTCCGTTTGTATCGAAAATCAAATCCAATTCATTGGATAATTCAACTTCAAATCCAAAATTTTCTTTATCAATTCCTTTGATGAAAATAGGTTCCGGATAATTCGTCTGAACATAGACAATTATATTTTCCCGAATCAAAGCATACGGAATGCGTTGGTTATTTCCGTCGATGTCGGTCCAGTTACATTCCGCATTGAAATCGATTTCCATTCCGTTGTTTAACTTTACTTCGAAAACAGTTCCATCCGAATCCGGAACGTTTTTTCTTTCCACTAAAACGACAGTGGCTTCAGGAAAATGGGTTTCGATAATGGATTTACAAGCTTCGGATAATTCGTTGTATTCCAAAATTGTTTCATTTGGACTGTCGTCATCATTGCTACAAGCTGTAAAGAAAGTCAACATACAGAAGACAAACAGGATTTTTAAAAATGGGATTTTCATAATTTGTTTTTATTTAATTAATCATCAATTCGTACAAAATTTCCATTAGAGTCAAATTCCAAATCCAATCCACTGGTCAGTTCAACTTCTGTTTTTCGGGAATCTTTCTCGATTTTGGTAATTTTCTGGGTTGGGAAATTCTTTGAAACATACGAAGTTATTTTACTGGAGATGAATCCGGTCGGAAGTGCAGTTTCGTTTTTGCTATCCACTTCTTTCCAATTCCCATCTGAATCGAATTCTACTTTGGTTCCATTGTCTAAAAGAACTTCATATTCGGTATTCAAAACCCCTTTGTCTTTTATACTTTGAACCGCTTTTTGACCGGAAAAATGTTTGGATAAGAAAGTTTGCGCCGTTTTGGGAAGTTCTGTTTTTTGGATCACGGATTCTTGTGCGTTTAACACAATTCCGAAACTGAAAACAAATAAAACCAAGATAGATTTTTTGATATTCACTGTTGCATTCATAACATGTATTTTTAAATTATGTTACAAATTTCAGGCAGGAATCTGGAAAGAATTGGGAATAAGATCAGAAACTACTATTTTTTTGGATTTCAAAAATATGTTCATTTTCAAACCGATATTGAATTCTCAATTCAGGATAAATTCCGATGATGGATTTAACAATTGCAAGCCCAAGTCCGGTTGAGTTTTCATTGTCCGACTCTTTATAAAATCGGTCAAATATCTGAGAATCTTCCAAAGATTTTTCCCCCCAATTTTTAATCTGAATTAAATTTTCAAATATTTCAATTTTTATTTCTCCATCATTTGGACTGTGAAGAATGGCATTTTTCATTAGGTTTTCAATCAAAACAGCTGCTAAATCAGGATTGATTTCCATTTCGAACTGACCTGATTCATTTAGGATCGGTTGAATGTTTTTTAGTTCCGCCATTCCTTCAAAATCCACAATACTTTGACGGATGAGTTCATTAAAATTCTTTTTTTCAATCGGTTGAAATTGTTGATTTTCAATTCGCGAAAGCATAAGTAAAGATTTATTCAAACGTTTCAAACGATTCAGTATTTTATAAATTTCATTGATCTTAACGATTTGATTTTCATTCATTTCACTTTCCTGCATTAGGAGCTCAAGTTTACCGGAAGCGATAGCTATTGGGGTTTGTAATTCATGCGAAGCATTTCCAATGAACTGATTTTGTTGTTCATAAATAATTTCATTTCGTCGAAGCATTTCCCCTAATTCCTTTTCCAGTTGATCAAATTCTTTTATGTTTGAACTTTGCGGTTCAAAAGAATTTTTACTTCCGATTTTATACGCTTTTAATTTCGTAAGTAATTGATAAAAAGGGCTCCAGGCTTTTTTTAGGATGAAATGATTGATCAGAATCAAACTAATGACCAATGCTGCATAAAGAACCAAAAGCGCAATCAAAAGATTCTCCAGCAATTCATCTTCTTCTACCGTCGATGTATAAATTTCCAACTGGTAGGATTTCCCGTTTTGCAGAAAAATATTCTGTAAAATCCGTACAGGTTCATCATCTTCATCATAAGGCATGTACATTTTACTATTGTAAATATGCGTTTGATAATTGTAATTACCTTTCGGGAGAGGCGTGATTTTAAACTGCGCAAGATCAAATTCTTCTACATTTAAGACAGAAGGATTTAGATCAATCTCTTTTTTGATACGGATTTCGCTGTCCTTTAAACCATCATCTATATTGTCATAAACTTCTTCGATTATGAAAAAGTAAAACGACGCCGCCCATAGGGCAATAATGCCCAAAATGGCAAGTGCAAAATAGCGAAGCGTGTAATATTTGAGTGATCTTTTCAACTTAGACTAATTTGTAACCAACTCCATAAACTGCTTGAATGTCAACATTTGCAGAAGATTCATTTAACTTTTTACGCAGATTTTTTATCTGATAATAGACAAAATCGAGACTATCCGATTCTTCCGCATGATCTCCCCAAACATATTCGGCAATGGATGTTTTGGTAATCAAACGCTGTGGATTTGTGAGGAAATAGTAAAGCAAATCAAACTCTTTCCGGTTCAATGATAGCGACTGATCGTCTACTTTTACGGTTCGGTTTTCAGGATCAATTTCAAGATTATTATAGTGAAGAAATGTATTTCCACCTTGATTTTTTCTACGAATGGCTGACTTCACACGCGCGTTCAATTCCGCTAAATGAAAGGGTTTCGCCAGATAATCATCGGCTCCCAATTCCAAACCATTTACTTTATCGTCTATGGAATCTTTTGCAGAAATGATGATAACCGCTTCGTTTTTTTTATGTTTTTTCAATTCCGCCAGTAATTCGAGTCCGCTTCCGCCTGGAAGCATAATGTCCAGAAGAATGCAATCATATTCGTACGAAATAATTTTATCAATTGCTGAATGAAAATCTGAAGAATCTTCGATTAAATATCCTTCTTTTTCAAGAGAATCTTTTATCACTTCCCTGAGTTCTTTTTCGTCTTCTATGATCAAAATTTTCATTTTACGAATTTACCAAATTAAAAATCCAAAATTAGATTTCAAATTAGGAAGAAATTGGGAATTTGTTGGAACAGACAATAATTCCTCTAAATAATTAGTTAGAATTAGATTAACTCTACTTCATGAAAAAATATGTATCACTGCTGATTTTGTTTACTATATCTGTTCAGGCACAAATAAATGAAAATCACTTTCAAAAATTTATTCAAAAAGCAAATGAGAATTTTCAATTAATTAAGGAATTCCGTAGCCAAAATTCTGGTAATGAAAATGAATATGAAAACGATTTCATGGTCATTTCTCCTTTTCTGGATGACGATTTTGAAATAATCGAACCCTTAGCTTTAAACGAGGATGGATTGATTTCAATGAAAGTAAAATACCATTCGTCAGAAGGAAATTTTATCCAAAGCATAAAAGCGAATTCGGCTGATCTAAAAGGTTTCGGAGTGGATATTTATTTTATACTTGAATTCGAAGAAAATTCGTTGAAAGTAGAATATGAATATGAAAAATCAGGAGAAAAAGAGAGTCATGATAATTCGATTCTCCATTTGGGAGTGGATAGAGTAGGGTTGATTAGAAGTGCTAAGAAAGCGGGTTTGAAGTCCGAATACATTTATGATTGATCCAAAACGAAACGCCACAGTTTGTTTTTCCAGATTTCACCCGCATAGTCGATTCCGATTCTGGGTGTAGCCAGAATTTTTCCGTCATGAAATGAATCTTCCAACCAAATTCTTTCGGAATGATTTAAATCTTCTCCGTAAAAGGATTTATCCAATTGCAGATATTTACCTAATCTTCCCGGGCCGCTGCAACTTTCAATTCCTCGAATTAAAACCGCTTGTGGCTCATTTTCTTTTCCCGTTACAAAATTCAGCATCCAATACATCCCATAAATTAAGTAAACATATACAAATCCGCCTTTTTCAAACATGATAGAAGTTCGGGATGTTTTGCCTTTGCTCGCATGACAAGCCAAATCTTCCGGCCCTAAATAGGCTTCCGTCTCTGTAATTTTTGAGCGGATGATTTTTCCGTTGCCTAAATTGCGCACCAAAGTTTTTCCAATCAAATTTTCCGCAACGAAAATCGCATCGTTTTCTTGAAAATAATTTTTTGAAATTCGTTCTGACATTTTTTCTGTTTAAAGTAATAAAAAAACGCTGAACTTATGTAGAACAGCGCCATAAATGTATGTTAGGTGAACTTACACCGTCATGATTTCTTTTTCTTTTGCTGCAAAAATATCATCGGTTTTTGCTACAAATTTATCGGTCAGCCCTTGAATTCTGTCTTCATATGTTTTCTTCATATCATCTGACGCATCTTCTGTTTTTTTGATGTCATTATTGGCATCTTTACGGGAATTTCGAATGCTTACTTTTGCGTGCTCTGTTTCTGCTTTTGCCATTTTTGCCAATTCTTTACGTCTTTCTTCTGTCAACGGCGGAATGCTGATGATGATCATATCTCCATTATTAGAGGGAGCAAAACCTAAATTTGCATTGATGATTGCTTTTTCGATTTCTGAAATCAGATTTTTTTCCCAGGGCTGAATGGTCAACGTTCTGGCATCCGGTGTTCCAATATTTGCTGCTTGTGAAAGCGGAGTTGAGTTTCCGTAATAATCAAACCGAACTGAAGAAAGCATAGCAGGACTCGCTTTTCCTGCACGTAATTTTAAAAGTTCTTTATCCAAATGTTCCAATGCCTTCTGCATTTGATCTTTTGCTTCTTCTAATATTAAATCTAATTCTTCCATTTTGTTTTTAGTTTAACGAATTTTGAAAAATGAACTTCGGTTTGCGAATTTAAAAATTCTAAATTAATTCAACATTTTTAATTTACCAAAGTTCCGATATTATCGCCTTTGATTAATTTTTCCAGATTTCCCCGTGTATTCATATCAAACACGATAATCGGTAAATTATTTTCCTGACTAAGCGTAAAAGCTGTCATATCCATCACATTCAATCCCTTTTGATACACTTCGTCAAAGGAAAGTGTGTCAAATTTCGTAGCATTTGGATCTTTTTCCGGGTCTGCTGTGTAAATTCCATCCACACGTGTTCCTTTTAAAATCACGTCTGCATCAATTTCAATCGCTCTTAAGGTCGCAGCCGTATCAGTTGTGAAATAAGGATTTCCAGTTCCCGCACCAAAAATCACCACTCTTCCTTTTTCCAAATGGCGTGTTGCTCTGCGTTTTATGAAAGGTTCAGCGATTTGTTCCATTCGGATGGCCGTTTGCAAACGGGTATAAACGCCCGCTTCTTCCAGCGCAGACTGTAATGCCATCGAATTGATGACCGTTGCCAGCATTCCCATATAATCTCCCTGAACTCTGTCCATTCCGTTTGCGGCGCCGGCTACACCGCGGAAAATATTTCCGCCTCCGATGACGATGGCTACTTCCACTCCCAAACTTACGACAGACTTAATTTCTTCTGCATATTCTTTCAAACGATCAGGATCTATACCGTATTGACGTTCACCCATTAGCGCTTCGCCACTTAATTTCAGGAGTATTCTTTTATATTTCATTGGAATTAAATATTGGAATTTTGCAGTGCAAATATAGTAAAGTGAAAAAGGAATTAGTTCTTTATTTAAATGGTTTTACAAATTTTCCAAAAACTTCATCGTATCCACACCATCTGCATAATCTGTTAAAGATGGTTTTTGGGTTTCTCCGAATTTAATTTCGAAATCATTTCCGACGACACATTGAATTTTATCTGTGTTGGCAATCAACTCATTTTTAAGAATTTCAGAATTTTCATAAAACTCATAATGAATGACACCAATCGGACTGTGGAGTTCGTTCGATTCTCTTAATATCATAAAATTATTGTCGAGAAATTCTTCATTTCCCATAAGGTAAATTGCACGGTTATAATCGTAATTGTTTGCATATTTAGCATGATTAATTATTTCTTTCCATTCATAAAAAGACTCAAATAACAAATCCGTATTAAATCCTTTAGGCAAATAAAGTTTCGTGACATTTCTGCATCCTAAACCAAAATAACGGAAAATATCTTCTGATAAATTTTTCAAATCCTCTTCGGATTCATTTCCGTTTAAAACTGCAACAGAAGTTCTGTTTTTTCGAATGATATGCGGAATCTCTTTAAAGTAATATTCAAAATATCTGGCTGTATTATTGCTTCCGGTCGCGATTACGGCATCGTGATTTTGTAATTTCTCCACTTTTTGGATTGTGTTTTTTAATGCTTCAAATTCCTGTAAATAATTAATTACAAAACTCATCAAAACATCATCTTTCGAAGAAGTTTTCACAATCGCATTGTGTCCGGAAAGCAAAACCGCAATCAAATCATGAAATCCCACAAGCGGAATATTGCCCGCCATGATAATACCTATTTTTTGAGGCTGGGAGGAAAAAGAATATTTTTCTACCCATTGTTTCAGATTTTCCTTGATCAATACTTTCCCCCATTGTTCCAGACAAAATTTTAGATTGCTTTGCGTAAACCATGGGTTTTGGATTTCTGCCAAATTTAAAATCTTTAAAAAATCTTCTTTCAGATATTCGTATCTGGCTAAATTGTCTTTATTATCTATTTCATTTTCAATGATAAAAGTAAAAAATTGACCTAAATCATAAATTGCGGAAATACGGGATTGATTTGACATAATTTTATAAAAAATGTGGTAATTTTGCGGTGCAAATTTAATGATTTAGAAAATAGCAAAATTTGATACTGAATTATTTAAAATTTGATATTTAAAAATTAAAATAAAAGAAAAAATAATGGCAATCATAATCACTGATGAATGTATCAACTGCGGAGCATGTGAACCTGAATGCCCAAATACTGCGATCTACGAGGCAGCTGTGGATTGGCGATATGCCGATGGAACCGAACTTTCAGGAAATGTTATCAATATAGACGGAAAATCTTTTAATGCAGATGAAGCCCAAGAGCCGGTGAGCGATGAAGTTTACTATATCGTTCCCGATAAATGTACGGAATGCAAAGGCTTTCACGAGGAACCGCAATGTGCAGCTGTTTGTCCGGTTGACTGTTGTATTCCCGATGATGACCATGTGGAAAGCGAAGAGCGTTTGCTGAGCAAAAAGGCATTTATGCACAAAGAGTAAAATAAAGTTTGAAATTACAAGTTAGAGATTAGAAGTTTCAACATACAAATAATTAAAAAGCGTATTTCGTAAAACAAAAAACTTAAAAAATATGAAAATCCACAATTTCAGCGCAGGTCCTTGTATTCTTCCCCAGGAAGTTTTCGACAAAATGTCTCAGGCAGTATTGGACTTCAATGGTTCCGGTTCTTCCATTATGGAGATTTCCCACAGGAGAGCAGATGCTCAGGAAGTAATTGACACCGCTATCCAATTGGTGAAAGATTTAATGAATGTTCCTGATACACATGAAGTTATTTTCACGCAAGGTGGAGCTTCGTTGCAGTTTGTGATGGTTCCTTTCAATTTGATGAAACTAAACGGAGGAAAAGCTGCTTATGCAGAAACAGGGGTTTGGGCTAAAAGCGCTATTAAGGAAGCTAAGAAATTTGGGAATATAGAAATCGTTGCAAGTTCAGCCGATAAGAATTTCAACTATGTACCAAAAGATTTTACAATTCCTTCTGATGTGGATTATTTTCATTGTACATCAAACAATACGATTTTCGGAACACAGATGAAATCTTTTCCTGACAGTCCGGTTCCTATGGTTTGTGATATGTCCTCTGACATTTTGAGTAAAGCTGTGGATGTTTCAAAATTTGATGTGATTTATGCCGGAGCACAAAAAAATATGGGTCCTGCAGGAAGTGTGGTTACGATTGTCAAAAAAGATGTTTTAGGAAAAACCGGAAGAGATATTCCTTCTTATTTAAATTTCCAAACGCATATAGATAAAGGAAGTGCATTTAACACCTGGCCGGTTTTGGCGGTTTATGGTGTGATGTTGAATTTGCAATGGTTGAAAAATTTAGGTGGTGTTCCTGAAATCACAAAAAGAAATCGGGCAAAAGCGGAGTTGATGTATGCTGAAATCGACAGAAATGCTTTATTCACAGGAACTGCAGAAGTTGAAGATCGTTCTGAAATGAATGCAACTTTTGTATTGAAAGATGAAAATAATAAATCAGAATTTGACAAAATGTGGAAAGAAGCTGGAATTTCAAGTTTGAACGGACACAGAGATGTAGGTGGATACCGTGCAAGTATGTATAATGCTCTACCCATTGAAAGCGTTCAGGTTTTGGTGGATGTGATGAAACAGTTCGAGCAGAAATTTGGTTAATTATAAATATAAATAAGTTTTAGATAAGTTAACTCATGTCTAAAATCTCATGTCTAAAATCTAAATTTTAAAATGAAAGTATTAGCAAACGACGGAATATCATTGGGCGGAAAAATATGGTTGGAAAAAGAAGGCTTTGAGGTCATCACCACATTCGTAGCCCAAGATCAATTAGCTGATTTTATAAATCAAAATAACATCGAAGTCCTTTTGGTACGAAGCGCAACCAAAGTCCGTGAGGATTTAATTGATGCTACCAACCTGAAAATCATAGGTAGAGGTGGAGTTGGAATGGACAATATCGATGTTGAATATGCTAAATCAAAAGGAATTCTGGTGATTAACACCCCGGCTTCTTCTTCTGCATCAGTGGCTGAAATGGTAATGGCTCATACCTATGGAATTTACAGAAATCTTCATCAGTCCAATCGCACTATGCCTTTGGAAGGAGAAACTAAATTCGGTCAACTGAAAAAAGCATACGGAAAAGCGTTTGAATTACGAGGCAGAACGATGGGAATAATCGGTTTTGGGCGAATAGGTCGTGAAGTAGCAAAACTAGCAATCGGAGCCGGAATGAAAGTAATTGCTTATGACAGAACCTATACAGAAGCCGATGTTCCGGTAGAGTTTTTTGACGGACAGTGTTTGATGTTTCATTTTGATATCAAATCATTTGAAGAAGTCATTTCCCAATGTGATGTACTTACCATTCATGTCCCGGCTCAGGATGGATACATAATCTCAAATGCAGAAATTGAAAAAATGCAGGATGGTGCTGTGATTATTAATACTGCAAGAGGAGGCGTGATATGTGAAGAAGATTTGATGGAAGCATTAAATTCCGGTAAACTTTTAGGTGCAGGTCTGGATGTATTTGAAGATGAACCGAAACCAAGCGTCCGGTTGCTGATGAATGAAAAACTTTCGTTATCTCCGCATTTGGCAGGAAGTACCGAAGAAGCACAGGAGAGAATCGGGATTGAGCTTGCAGAACAGATTTCCAAGTTCTATAAAGGCGAAGAAGTGTTATAATTTTCCTAAATTTGCAACATGCCGCAATTCAAACCCTTTAAAGGAATACGGCCCGTAAAAGAAATTGCGGGCTTTTTTTCAACCCAGTCTGTGGATAATTATACCGATGAAGAATTGGAAAAAGAGGTCGCTTCCAATTTGGATTCGTTTCTACAGATCATTAAACCCACTTGGGAAGAAAGTAATTTGTCTACCGATGATAAACACAAAAAGGTTAGAAATAATTTTCAAGACTTTCAGAAAGCTTCTAAATCAGAACAGGACAAAACTTCTTTCTATATCTATCAGTTGATTAAACCCAATAAAGAACAAGTCAGAGGAATCATCGGTTTGGTCAACATGGAAGATTATGAACAAAATAAAATAAAAAAACACGAGGAAACCTTAACGAAACGGGTAAATCTTTTTGCTAATTATTTATCAAATATTCATTTTCATGCAGAACCGGTTTTGCTGACATATCCTCATAATCAACGAATTGATTTGTTGATGGACGTAGAAATGAAACGCCTTCCGGTTGCTTCGTTTAAGGATAAATCGGAAAATCAACACCAGCTTTGGCAGGTGGAAAACCGGTTGAATTTACAACAAATCAAAGATTCAGTTGAGAAATATGATTCGCTTTACATTGCGGACGGTCATCATCGAATGGAGAGCTCATTGGTTTATTCGCAGAAAATGATGAAGGAAGTAAAGGGTGCATCGGAGTCGGATTATCTCAATTATACATTGGCAATGCTGGTTTCGGACAAAGAATTAATTATCAAAGATTACAACCGTTTGGTGAAAGATCTGAATGGACATTCGACAGAGGAATTTCTTCAAAAATTATCTCAACGTTTTGAAATTGCTGAAAGAGGAGAAAATCCGTTTTTTCCTTCTAAAAAGCACAATTTAGGAATGTATCTGGATGGGAAATTCTACAGTCTTTTGGTTAAAAGAGAAGGATTAAATGTAGAAGGTCTTTCCGAATTAGACACTTATTTGTTTGAAGAATTTATATTAAAACCAATTTTGGATATTCAAAATTCCCGGGACGATGATAGAGTGGGATTCATTCGCGGAAGCGGAAATACAGAGGGAATCAAAAATTTGAAATCGAAAGTGGACAGTGGAAAGTTCAAAGCCGGATTTTTCTTTTATCCTGTTTCACCCGTTGATTTGGAAAAAATTGCCGATTTAGGACTAAAAATGCCACCCAAAAGCACATACATCGAACCCAAACCGCTCAGTGGTTTGACTATATTTCAATTGAAAGAATGAATCCAATTATAAAAAATCTTCATGAAATCCAAAATGAATTACCAGAGCATGTAACGCTGGTAGCGGTTTCTAAAACCAAACCGGCTGAAGATATTCAGACTTTGTATGAGGCTGGTCATTTAGATTTCGGGGAAAATAAAGTGCAGGAATTAGTTGGGAAATATGACATTTTACCAAAAGACATTCGTTGGCATTTGATCGGTCATCTTCAAAAAAATAAGGTAAAATACATTGCACCGTTTGTACATTTAATTCACAGCGTGGATAGCGAAGAATTATTGAAAGAAATCAACAAACAGGCGCAAAAAAATAATCGTATGATTTCCTGTTTGCTTCAAATTCACATAGCTGATGAAGAAACAAAATTTGGAATGGAGCAGGAGGAAGCCGAAGATATTTTAAAGAATTATAAAATCCATTATCCAAATGTTGAAATCATCGGACTCATGGGAATGGCAACTTTTACAGAAGACGAAACCCAAATCCGAAATGAATTCAAATACCTGAAATCAGTTTTTGATAAATTCAAAACTCAAAACGCAGAACTCAAAACACTTTCCATGGGAATGAGTGGCGATTATAAAATAGCAATCGAAGAAGGAAGTAATATGGTACGTGTCGGAAGTTTAATTTTTGGAGTTAGGAATTATTATTAATAAAAAAGCCTTATGAAAACAAGGCTT
>CALLXZ010000019.1 GCA_937875605.1 uncultured Moheibacter sp. | reverse complement strand
AATCCCATGATGGACGATAAAGGTCCTGTCATTACATCGGCTCCGATTTTAGCACAGTTTACAATGTGCATTGTATGACGAATGGATGCTGCTAAAATCTGTGTTTCGTACAGATAGTTATCATATACCAAACGGATTTCTTCAATTAAATTCAAACCATCTGTCGAAATATCATCCAAACGTCCTAAAAACGGGGAAACATAAGTAGCTCTTGCTTTCGCTGCCAAAAGTGCTTGTCCTACGGAAAATACCAACGTTACATTGGTTCGGATACCATTGTCAGAGAAATATTTACAAGCTCTGATTCCGTCTTTAGTCATCGGAATTTTTACGACGATTTGGTCATTTAGTTTTGCCAATTCTTTACCTTCTTTGATCATTCCGTCAAAATCCGTTGAGATGACTTCTGCACTCACATCTCCATCGACGATTTTACAAATTTCTTTATAGTGATTCAGTATATTTTTCTTTCCGGTAATTCCTTCTTTTGCCATAAGTGAAGGATTGGTCGTTACACCATCCAATACGCCTAAATCCTGTGCTTCTTTAATTTCTGTCAAATTTGCCGTGTCGATAAAAAATTTCATTTCGCTGTTTGTTTTGAGTGAATTTAAAAATTGAAAGCGTAAAATTACACCGAATTCAAAATTCTTAAAAATTAAATAGAAGGATTTATTAACAATTTGATTAAAAACAGCTTTTTCAAATCGCTGATTTTAGTACATTTGACTTTAAAATTTCCCTTCAAATGAAAAATCTTATTTTCTTATTTTCAGTTTTACTTTTCTGTTCTGTATCTGCCCAAAACGTTAGCGATTTCAAATATGTGATTATTCCCGATTCTTTTTCTGATTTTGGAGAAAATCAATACCGTTTAAATTATCATTTACTTCGCCAGATGGAATTAAAGAAATATGAAGCGCTGAAATCAGATCCTACAACTTGGCCGGAAGAAGTCAGAAAAAATCCATGTCTGGCATTAACTCCGGATTTGAAAAAAGGTAAACAATTTCTAAAAAATAAAATATCCATTAGTTTTAAGGATTGTAAAAACAAAGAAATTGCAAGTTTTGAAGGAGTGAGCAATGAGAAAGAATTCGCAGTGGGCTATCCCGATGCAATGAAGATTGCACTTCAAAATTTACGGGTTTCACTTCCAAAAGAATTACCCTATGAAATTACCGAAAATACAAATACATCTATAATTACCGAAATCAAATCACAAGGAAATATTGCAGAAAATAGCTGGAAAGAAAGCGGAATCGAATTCAGAAACGGAAGTCAAAGTATAATTCTGACGGAACAAAAAGATGGTTCATTCATTGTCATTCAAAAAAACAATTCGTCTATCATCGCACAATTACTTCCTTCATCCAAACAAGGTATTTACCATGCTACCATTACAAATCCCGATGGGAATTATCATTCAATCGGCTTTTACGACGGAAAAACACTGGGCATCGAATACATGATTTCTCCTAATCAATTTAGTCTGACCCAATTTGAAAAAATAAAATAACACACAAATCATGAAT
>CALLXZ010000018.1 GCA_937875605.1 uncultured Moheibacter sp. | reverse complement strand
TGGAATTATTTGGATTTTTTTGGAGGAATAGGAATTATCTATAATTCGGATTGTGAAATTGCGCCCAACTCGCAAGTTCCCAATTCTTGCCGTTTAAATAACGGAATCGGAGAAGGACTTCAGCCGTATCGATATGCAATTGTCAGTTATGAAAACAACCAATTGAACTTTGTGGATGAATTTGATGATCCTTACAGTTGGCAATTATCAAACGAGAAAATTGTCATTACACAAGTCGAGCCTCTATTGCTTGCGTATTTATATGAAGGAATTGCTTACCCAAGCGGATTTGGCTGTTCGCCGGGGGAAGGAATTTATTTAACCTATACGTTTCAAAAACAGTAAATTATTCCTGTAACTCCTTTATTTTATCTCTGAATTTTGCAGCTTCGATGAAATCCAGATTCGCAGCCGCTTTTTCCATTTGTTTTCGAAGTTCGGCTAATTTCTTATCTTTTTCTTCGACCGACATTTTTCCATAGGATTCGCGCTCTTCCGCGGCCATCGTATCCAAAGATTTTCGCTGATAAGGATTCAATTCAAATTGTTCCGCAGAAGAATTCAGTGCGTTGATTTTTTTGTTCAGCGGTTGTGGTGTTTTATTGTTTTCTACATTGTATTTCATCTGGATTTCCCGTCGGCGATTGGTTTCATCGATGGTCATTTGCATACTTTGCGTGATTTTATCGGCATACATGATCACACGTCCGTTTATGTTTCGAGCAGCACGACCTGAAGTTTGGGTAAGCGAACGGTGATTTCTTAGAAAACCTTCTTTATCCGCATCCAGAATCGCAACCAACGAAACTTCCGGTAAATCCAGTCCTTCACGCAATAAATTTACTCCGACCAAAACATCAAATAATCCTATGCGCAAATCCTGCATGATTTTTACCCGTTCCAGCGTATCCACATCAGAATGAATGTACCGTGTCCGAACGCCAAATCTAGTTAGATATTTCGTTAATTCTTCCGCCATCCGTTTGGTCAAAGTCGTTACCAATGTTCGTTCGTCCAATTCGTTTCGTTTTTGGATTTCTTCCATCAAATCGTCCATTTGGTTTAGCGACGGACGCACTTCGATAACCGGATCTAAAAGTCCGGTCGGACGAATGATTTGTTCCACCACGACACCTTCCGATTTCTCCAATTCGTAATTTGCCGGTGTAGCCGAAACATAAATCACTTGATTTTGCATGGCTTCGAATTCTTCAAATTTTAATGGTCGGTTATCCATCGCAGCCGGCAGTCGAAATCCATATTCAACCAAGTTTTCTTTGCGGCTTCGGTCGCCGCCGTACATCGCATGAACCTGAGGAATCGTAGCATGAGATTCGTCGATGACCATCAAAAAATCATTTGGAAAATAATCCAGTAAACAGAAAGGTCGCGTGCCGGGAAGTCGTCCGTCCAGATAACGGGAATAGTTTTCAATTCCGGAACAGTAACCCAATTCTTTCATCATTTCCAGATCAAATTCAGTGCGTTCCTGCAATCGTTTTGCTTCCAGATGTTTTCCGATTTCCTGAAAATAGGCAACCTGTTTTCCCATATCCAATTGGATATTTTTTATGGCTCCGTTCAGTGTGTCTTGTGAAGTTACAAATAAATTAGCCGGATAAATATTGATTTTTTCAAGCGAATTTAGAGTCT
>CALLXZ010000017.1 GCA_937875605.1 uncultured Moheibacter sp. | reverse complement strand
TTCGGTTGATGTCCACGCCTATTGCATTGGTCATCACTTTTCGGTTTTTTCTCCACATCCCAAAACCGTTTGGATTTGTTAATTCATTGTATTTAAAACCATCCGGATTTAGAATCGGGATGAAATACATTTCCGTATTATCCACTAAATTTTTCAAGTTGGAATCGGAATTATAATTCTCCAACAAATACCACATATAATAAATTAATTGTTGGGAAGATTGTGGTTCTCTGGCATGATGCAAAGCAGTATAAAGCACTTCGGGTTTGTCAGAATCCTGATCGGGCGTATTGGAAATTCTTACAAAATAAATTTGGTTTCCGTCTTCGGTTGTAAAATTATTGATTTGCGTTTTTACGGAAATTAAATTAGGGAATAATTGACGCATTTGATCCAATTCTTCCATGATTTCATCGTGATTTAAAAATCCTGCCATAGAGCCTCCATGATAATTTTCGGGAACGCCATAAGGAGAAATACAACCACCATTTACAAAAGTCTTTGTATTCAGCGCTCTTTTTTCATAGAACTCTTGCATATTTTCAACTAATAATTCTGTTTTGATTCCTAATTCTTGGATTTTCAAAACTTCATATTCCGGTAAAATCGTTTCCACAAAGGTTTTATCCCTTTTACCGAGTTCGGTTAAGGACACCCCATTATCCGCTAAAAATCTGAATTCTTCCGCAGTAGAAACAAACACTCTGACTTTCTGGTATTTTTCCTGTGCAAATGAAACCGGAATAAAAGCCATCACGCAGATGAAGTAAATAAGTTTTTTCATGTGTGTTAATTTGAAAATAAAATTAATCAAATATAACTGATTTTAAAGAACTTATTAAATCAAAATATGTTTTCGATTTACATCAATTCTGATAGAAAATTTATTATCAAATAAATTTATTTCTAACCTTTACTTCCCCTTTATCGCTTTTATAATTCCTTCCAAATTATCATTCAGATTCAGCATTTCAGCAAAAACCTTATCATCTTTTCCAAGTCCGCCGTGTTTATTGTTTTTACGGAAAATTTCTTTGATTTCTTCCCATCTTTTTAATTCATCTTGATTAATTAAATCAGCTAATTCTTTTAATTTCAACAAATTACTTTCTGTATCAGCTGTCAAAGTTTGGGATTCACTTTCATAATGAGCCAAAATCAAATCGTCAATTTCTTTATCGTTCATCATCGGAATCACTTGCGTGACCAATTTGCTCATATTTCTATACGAACCTTGCATCTTGAACGCAGGTTCCGTTCTGTACGCATCCTGCATCGCTGCCGATAAAATATAATTTTGATTGACTTTCACTACGATATTTCTAATTTTCAAAATATGTTTCAAAACCGCAATGAAATCATCTACTT
>CALLXZ010000016.1 GCA_937875605.1 uncultured Moheibacter sp. | reverse complement strand
CTGGATTGGCATTTGCTCGAATTCGAAGCGCATCAAAAATTGATGGATTTCGTCAGTACTTTGAATCAATTGTATCGAACCGAAAAAGCATTGTATAAAAAACAATTTGAACCGGAAGGATTTGAATGGATTGAAGTGCATGATGAAGAAAATTCAGTCTATGCATACCAAAGAAAATCGGGCACCAAAAAAGACGATTTAGTTGTTGTCCTTAATTTAACACCAGTCGAACGAAAAAATTACCGATTGGGTTTTCCGCATCATGCCGAATGGAAATGCATCCTGAATTCCGATAGTGAAAGCTTCTGGGGAAGCGGAACGGAATTGAAAAAAGTCAAAACTCAAAAGCAATTGTACAAAGGACATAAATATTCGGCAAAACTCCATTTACCTCCGCTTTCCGGTTTGGTGTTTAAAATCGAAAAATTAACGCCGATTCGAAAAAAAATCACAAAAAAATAAAATACTTTTTGTTATATTTAGAGAATAGCAAAAACGAATAAAATCAGATGAAAGTATTTCACTTAAGTGCTGAGTGTTATCCCGTTGCCAAAGTCGGTGGACTTGCAGATGTAGTGGGCGCCTTGCCGAAATATCAAAATAAATTAGGATGGGAAGCTTCTGTCATTATGCCGTGGTATAATCGATCTTTCACTCGTGAACATAGTTTTCAAACGGTATTTGAAGGAAAAATCATCTTACGTGACCGTGAATTAAATTTCCAGATATTGAAAGAAACCCAAAATGTTTTGGGATTTGATTTGTATATGGTTCGAATTGACGGTTTGCTCGATCGTGAAAATGTATACGGATATGATGACGATGCGCTGCAATTCATTGCCTTTCAAGTCGTTTCACTTCATTGGATGAAAGAAACGAAAAGCATTCCGGACATATTACATTGCCATGATCATCACACCGGACTCGTTCCGTTTATGGTCAACCATGCACATGATTTTAAAGAATTAGGAAGCCAACTTAAAACGGTTGGAACCATACATAATGGCGAATATCAAGGTTGGATGGGCTGGGAAATGGTCAATTTCCTGCCGAACTTCGACATCGCAAACGGAGGACTTCTCGATTGGGGAAATATCATCAATCCGATGGCTGCTATGGTAAAATGCGCCGATGTTTTCACGACGGTTTCCGAAGGATATTTACAAGAATTATTGACGAATTCAGGCGCAGGTCTGGAAAGTTTGTACCAGCAGGAAAGTTTTAAAAGTATAGGAATTATCAACGGAATTGACTCCGAAGTATGGAATCCGAAAACCGATCAAATGCTCATTGCTAATTATGGTGCAACTAATTTCGTTTCCAATAAAAAGAAAAACAAAGAAGAACTTTGTGAACGCTACCGACTCAATACCAATTTACCGTTGATTTCTTTCATCGGTCGATTTGCAACGGAGAAAGGCGCGGATTTGCTTCCGGGAATCATCGAACGAATGATTGTGGAAAGAAGCGGCGATGTGAACTTTTTTGTGCTGGGTTCCGGCGATCCCACAACTGAAAACCGTTTGAAAGAATTGCAATATCGTTTTTCAGGAAATTTCGCAATGGATTTAGGGTACAACGAACCGCTTTCTCACATCATTTACGCCGGATCGGATTATCTTCTGATGCCCTCAAGAGTGGAACCATGCGGGTTAAATCAAATGTATTCCATGAGCTACGGAACGATTCCCATTGTGCGGAAAACTGGTGGATTGAATGATACCGTTCCCGATGTTTCGGAAGAAAACGGAAGAGGATTTCAGTTTAACGATGCGGATGTGAATGGAGCTTGCTGGGCGATTCATCGAGCATTGGATTTTGAAGCGGACAAAAAAGCTTCGCAGAAATTGAGAAGACAGATTATGAAAATTGATTTTTCTTGGGAGAAATCCACTAAGAAATACATAGAATTATACAAAAACCTAAAAAAATAAAATTATGAGTGCCAACGTACTTGCGATTATCCTCGGTGGTGGCCTGGGTTCAAGGCTATATCCTCTTACTCATTCCCGTTCCAAACCGGCCGTTCCGATTGCCGGAAAATACCGTTTGGTGGATATTCCGATTTCCAACTGTCTGAATTCCGGATTGAATAAAATTTTGGTTTTGACCCAATTTAATTCGGCGTCGCTGAATTCTCATATAAAAAATGCTTTTCATTTTGATATTTTCAGCAAAGGATTTGTTGAAATTCTCGCTGCCGAACAAGATTTTGAAAATACCAACTGGTACCAAGGAACAGCTGATGCTGTGCGCCAAAGTCAAAAACATTTGAATAAATTTGATTATGATTATTTGTTAATTCTATCCGGAGATCAATTGTACCAAATGGATTTCAACGAAATGATTCAATTTCATATCAACAACGAAAGTGATGTTACGATTGCCACAATTCCTGTCAATCAATATGATGCGACTGGATTTGGAATATTAAAATCCGATGAAACCCATCAAATCACTTCGTTTATTGAAAAACCTAAAGCCGAACTTTTACCCGAATGGAAATCTGAAGTAAGTGAAGTAAATCAACAAAAAGGAAAAGAATACCTTGCTTCCATGGGAATTTATTTGTTTAACCGAAAAGCTCTAAAACAAATATTTGATGAAGATCCCGGAAATGATTTCGGTAAAGAATTGATTCCCAATTCGATTCATAAATATAAAACGATGAGTTTTCAGTACGAAGGGTATTGGACGGACATCGGAACCATTCGTTCCTTTTTTGAAGCCAATATGGATTTAACAGCAGATTTACCGCAATTTAATATGTATGGACCTAATCCGATTTATACCAATTCCCGTATGCTTCCGCCAACCAAAGTGATGGGAACACAGACCAATAAAGTAATTTTCGGCGGCGGTTGTATTGTTTCCGCCAAACAAATCGATTCTTCCATCATCGGGGTTCGTTCCCGAGTCGATACGGGAACGGTCATCAAAACAACGTATATGATGGGCGCCGATTATTTTTCCAAACCCAAAGATTTTGAAGATTACATCAAATACGGGAAACCGCTTTTGGGCGTCGGTGAAAATTGTTACATCGAAAACGCCATTCTCGATAAAAATTGCACCATCGGAAACAATGTAACCATAAAAGGTCATCCAGGATTGGCAGACGGTGAATTTGATACACATACCATTTCAGACGGAATTGTCATTGTCAAAAAATATGCGATCATCCCCAGCGGAACGGTGATAGGAGGTTAAGAATTAAAGCAATATGTTGACGAAAAAACTATTTATAGTGGTCTTCATATTGTCTGTTTCGGAATTCTTTTTCTGATTTTTGAACATCGGTTTCATTTGATTTTAAGTTTTCACGATCTCTTGCAGCCTTATTCCCTTGACAGTTTGCGAGACATTCCTTGTATATTTTCTCATACGGTTCTTTGCATTCCGCATTTTCTAAGACACCATGACAAGGTTGAATATTTGCGCTATACTCTTCGTAACATTTAGTGTCGCACTTTCGCTTTCTATTTTGGGAAATTGATTCGTTGATTAAATAGCAAGATGAAAGCATGAAAAACAGAGGCAGAAAGAAGATACTTCTCATATTGGGTTTAAATTATTTTTTTGGTAATTCTTTCAAAAACAAATATCTCTGATTCTCAAAATCCATTTGACAATAATAATGATTAATTCCATTCGAAACCATCAAAAAATCAGCATCCATTTGTAAATTATACCGAGCAATCTGATCAAATGTTTCCTGCGAAATGGCTACCGAAGGTGATTTGCATTCGACGATGATAAAGGGTTTTTCTTGTTTAAAAACGATAATATCTGCCCGTTTTTTCATTCCGTTTAATTCTACGATCAATTCCGTATTGATAGCAGACTTCGAATATTTTTTTTCCTGAACCAGAAATTGAACGGTATTTTGTCTTACCCACTCTTCCGGAGTTAAAATCAACCATTTTTTTCGGATTGTGCAAAAGATATAAACAGAATTCTCTGTTTGTTTAAATCGAAATTGGTAATTTTCGGGAAAATTTAATTGAGGTAATTGTATCGGATTCATGAGTCAGCCAAATAGCATCATCAAAGATATTAAAAACAAAAAAATCGCTCCGATTTATTTTCTTTCGGGCGATGAACCTTTTTTCATTGATCAAGTTTCCAAAGTAATCGAAAACGAAGTTTTAACGGAAGACGAAAAAGGCTTTAACCAAAGTGTTTTGTATGGAAATGATGTGGAAATGAAAGACATCATCGGGATGGCAAAACAATTCCCGATGGGCGCTGAAAGACAGGTGCTCATCGTTAAAGAAGCCCAACATCTTTCCCGGACGATTGACCAATTGGAATCCTATGCGGAAAACCCGCAACCTTCCACCGTTTTGGTTTTTAACTATAAAGGAAAAACCCTGGACAAACGAAAAAAACTATATAAAAACTTACAAAAGAATTCGGTTTTATTAGAATCCAAAAAAATCTATGAAAACCAAATTCCCGATTGGATTGAAACCACCGGCAAAGAACTGGATCTGGCGCTCGAAACCAAATCCAAATACATGATGTCGGAATTTCTGGGAGCGGATTTGGGACGGATTTACAACGAACTTCAAAAACTGAAAATCGTCGCAGAAGATGGAAAAATCACACCTGAAATCGTAGAAAAAAACATCGGAATCAGTAAAGATTACAACAACTTCGAATTGCGAAATGCCATCGAAACCCGAAATGCTCCAAAAGCATTCCGAATCGCCAACTATTTTGGAAAAAATCCAAAAGACAATCCGCTTGTAGTAACGCTTTCCATTCTGTATCAGACTTTTTCCAATATCATCGTTTACCACAGTCTAACCGACAAATCTCAAGGAAATGTCGCCAGAGAATTAGGTGTGAATCCTTATTTCGTGAAAGATGCGGCAACGGCAGCTCAGAATTATCCGCTCAAAAAAGCCACACGAATTATTTCTCTGCTTCGCGAAGCGGATGTAAAAAGCAAAGGAGTCGGTGCGACCGGAAATGTTTCGGATGGTGATTTGCTGAATGAACTGTTGTTTAAAGTCTTTCATTTGTAGTCAATCAAAGATTTCATAATTCTTATCTTTGTGTTTCATTCATGAAAATGCAGAAGAATTACACTATTAATCGAGCTACAGAACCCCTTCAAAAATTTATCCAACAAGAAAAATCGGGAGGAATTGTTTTGGGAATTAGTGTAATCATCGCTCTTTTTCTGGCGAATTCTCCTTGGGCATACGACTATCATCATTTTTTCGAACATACATTGGGTTTTACGTTTGACGGAGAAAGTTTTTTATCGTACAGTTTACATCATTGGATCAATGACGGACTGATGGCCATTTTCTTTTTTGTGGTGGGCTTAGAATTGAAACGGGAAATCGTAGCCGGGGAATTATCGAATCCCCGAAAAGCGATGTTGCCCATTCTAGCGGCTTTCGGAGGAATGCTCGTTCCTGCTCTTGTTTATTTTTCACTAAATCCGAACGGTGAAGTTCACCACGGATGGGGAATCCCGATGGCAACGGATATTGCCTTCGCTTTGGGCGTTTTGTATTTATTGGGAAATCGAATTCCAATTTCGTTGAAAGTATTTTTAACCGCTTTAGCTATTGTGGATGATTTAGGCGCCGTTTTAGTCATTGCCTTTTTCTATACTTCTGAAATTTCCATGACGAGTTTACTGATTGGATTTTCATTTTTGGCCATCATGTATGCCGGCAATAAATTGGGCGTTCGCAATATTTTATTTTATGCCGTTTTTGGAATTTTGGGTGTTTGGACTTCGTTTTTGTTATCAGGCGTTCATGCTACGATTGCAGCTGTTTTAGCGGCTTTTACCATTCCGGCAAACGTCAGAATTCGTGAAAATATTTACATTCAAAAAATACAAAATCGTCTTCAACAATTCAAATCCATTGATCCAAATGATAAAATCCCCACGCTCACTAACGAACAGCTTCATCATCTGGACGAAATCAAAAAAGACACGTACTTAGCAATTCCGCCTTTACAAAGATTAGAACACGCTATGCATCCGTTTGTTACGTTTTTAATCATTCCTATTTTTGCGTTGGCAAATGCAGGTGTAACCGTTATAGATATTCAACTTGATCAATTGTTTAGTACAAATGTTGCACTGGGCGTAGCTTTGGGATTGTTGGTTGGTAAAGTAATCGGCGTTTTCGGATTTACTTGGTTGGGTGTGAAATTGAAAATTGCACCGTTTCCGGACGGAATGAATTTGAGAAATTTATTGGGAATTGGACTTTTGGCATCCATTGGATTTACGATGTCCTTATTCATTACTTCACTCGCCTTTACAAACGAAATCTACATAACGCAAGCAAAAATTGGTATTTTTACTGCTTCTATAATTGGCGGAGTTTTGGGGTATTGGGTTTTGAGTAAAAATAAAGCGAAAGAATAATTCAGACTATTCTCTACTTTTCTCTTTCCATCACATAATTTACCATCGTTCGAAGTGAATCTTTGTATTCATTTTCCGGAAATTCATCGAGAATAGCCAATGCATCAGCCGTGTAACGCTCCATTGTTTTTTGGGTATATTCAATTCCTCCATTGGCTTTCACAAATTGGATCACTTCCTGAACTCGTTTTTTATTTTGGTTGTGACGTTTGACCGAATTGATCAGCCAGTCTTTTTCTTTTTTCGAAACTTTATTCAAAACATGAATAAGCGGCAATGTCATTTTCTGTTCTTTTATATCAATTCCGACTGGTTTACCAATCAAATCAGAGCTGGTATAATCAAACAAATCGTCTTTTATCTGGAAGGCAATTCCCACCAAATTTCCAAATCGGTTCATTTTTTTACAAACCTCTTCGCTCGCACCAACTGACCTCGCCCCTGCCTCACAACAAGCCGCAATCAAAGTAGCAGTTTTCTGACGGATAATTTCAAAATAAACTTCTTCTGTGATATCTAATTTTCGGGCCTTTTCGATTTGGAGCAATTCTCCTTCGGACATTTCTTTTATGGCAACTGAAACGACTTTCAACAAATCGAAATCTTCATTTTCCGTCGAAAGAATTAGCGTTTTAGACAATAAATAATCCCCGACTAAAACTGCAATTTTATTTTTCCAAAGCGCATTTAACGAGAAAAAACCTCTACGCATATCGCTGTCATCCACCACATCATCATGCACCAAAGTTGCAGTATGAATCAACTCAATCAAAGCTGCCGCCCGATAACTTCTTTCCTGAAATTCGCCGGTCAATTTAGCTGTCAGGAACACAAACATCGGACGCATTTGTTTTCCTTTTCTTCGAACAATATAATGTGTAATTCGGTCCAGAAGCGGGACGTTACTTTTCATAGACTGATAAAACTTCGTCTCGAAAAGTTTCATCTCTTCGGCAATCGGTGCTTTTATTTTTTCTACGGTCTTCTTCACTTTATTCGGCTAAGGAATGAATGCACTGTACGCTTTGTTCAACATGGAAGGTTTTGAATTTAAAATCCTCGTTGCTGTAACAAATCACGCTCGGCTTATCGGGTTTGATGGCGATTCCTTCTATCTGTCCAACTTGCGCCGTGAAACCAAGCGGCAAGCTAAATTTATTTAATTTATCGGAAAACAAAAGGTCATTTCCATTTTTAGGCAAAGAAAATCCCGAAATAAATCCAAATCCGTCTTTGGTATAACCGATCAGGTAAAAGCCATGCGTATTGGAAATCGGATTAGTATCAACGGTCGCGCCTGTTACCATATAATTGGTTTTAAAAGTCTCGACTTTTTTAGCTTCCTGCTTCCCAGGTCTGACTTCCAGTGTATAATGAGTCGTCGCTAAATTTTGCCATTCTTTTGTAAACAAATGAAGTTTACCGTTGTAATAAAACATAGCTTCGCAATCAAAATTGGTTTTGCGGTTGCCCGGATTGAAATCTTTTTGCTCGGGATAGGAAAATTCAATTTTTTGTACTTCAACCGAAATTGTTTCTTTATCAGAATTTAATTCGGAAATCGGAAAATAAAACACAGACAAATCCGTACGGTTTCCGTTGTTATTTCCAAATTCGCCAATGAAAAAATACTGATCACTCATAGCTAATTCTTCCCAATCACGGTTTTTGGCATTCGTGATTTTTACGGTTTGGATTATTTTTCCCGTTGCAGAACTGATTTTGTACAATTCCGGTTCGCCACCGCTGTCATTTTGACCCCAATAAAATCCATCCGTAATTTCCAAAGAAGAAATTTCATCTATTTTTTCGGATATTTTCAGTGTTTTGATCTGGTAATTTTCAATGTCGAGTGTATCAATTTTCTGAGCATTTAATGTGAAATTAATCAGAATTGATATTGCTACAAGATGTATTTGCCTCATTTTTTTCAATCGCTTTTAGCTTCCCAAAGGTATTAAAAACTAGAAAGCAGTGTGTAATAAGTCTAAAGAATTCTTTTGCATAGTAAAATATGCTTTCCTGCAATACTCTGAGTAAATATAAGTGTTTGGTTTTCGCTTTCTTTCAAATTGTATTTTTTTCGGATTAATTCTACACTCAGCGGATAATTTTTCGAAATCACATGAAAAGACCCATTTTTCAATTGCCTCTTCGGATCTCTCAATTCTCCAACCAACTCAAATGTTTTTCCCGGAAAATCGGCTTTCAATTCATCTGAGGTATATAAGTGCGTGTTAGAATGCAGTTTTTTGAGGTTAAATTTTTCACTAATCAATTTAAATGCACCCGATTTTAAAATCGAAGCATTCGGTTCGTAAATGTATTTTCGTGGTTCAGAAAAATCTGAAATCACTTCGGATTCTTCGTTCCAATTAAATTCAAAATCAGGTTGATTTGACTCTAAATTAATTGCTATGATTTTCGGATTTGAATTCAAATTCTTTTGACAAACCAACAATAATTCCTTGACTTCATTTTTCAATGCAACTATGTGAATTTCGTGAATTTGTGGAATTTTCTCAAGCGTTGATTTTAAATCCAATAATGGAGAAAGCTTAATCATAACCATTTCAGCACGAGAAAGAAATTCATCCATCCAATCCAGAATATTCGGTTCCAAGTCTTCCAAAATCACTTTTCGCTGTGATTCAATTCTACGCGATGGATCAAGATAAATTACATTCCATTTTAATTCCGGGTTTTCGGCTAAATACGTTTCAAAATCCAAAGTAAAATATTTCAGATTCGATTGATTTAAAACCGAATAATTATGTTTGGAAATCTCAACCAAATCAGAATTTCTTTCTAAAGCCGTCACAGATTCAAACACTTGGGAAAAAGCAAAAGCATCAATTCCCATTCCCGCTGTTAAATCCATAAGTGATTTACCCTGAACCAATTTGGATTTGTATTTAGCCGTGGAAAAAGAGGAGGCTTGCTCAAGATTCAGAGAAGGCGGAAAATAAATTCCTTCTTGCTCATACAAAAACGCAAACTTATGTTTAGCAATTTGCAATCCTTTGATTTGCTGCGCTAATTCGGCAGAGGAAATATTTTCAAAAGGAGATTTCTGCAAAGAAATTTTTCGGATGTCTTCGTTTTGGTTTTCGCGAAGATAAGTTTGGGCTTCTTGTTTTAAAATTTCAGTGTTGAGTCGGCTCATTCAAATTAATTCAAACTACAAATTCTTCGTGATACTCTGCACCAATTTATATTCAAAGAAAAATTCTTTCAGCACTACTCTCAAAACCGTGTAAGCCGGAACAGCAACGGCAACACCGATTACACCAAACAGAATTCCGCCGATTAATATTACCAAAAATATTTCGAGTGGATTGGATTTGACGCTTCGCGAATAAATCAATGGCTGGTTGATGAAATTATCCCAAACGTGTGTCAAAATATACCAAAACATAATCCATAAAACAGTCGGGATGATTTGGGTTTTGAAATCTAATCCCAGTCCGTGTAAATCGCTCATGGACAAGCTCGCCATGATCACGCCACCCAATAGCGGACCTATGTACGGAAGCGGATTTAACAAAGCACAAACCAATGCAATTACCGCCGCATAATTGATCCCAAAAGATAATAAAATGATGAAATAAAACGTAAACATAATCAACACCTGAAGTGTCAAACCGATGAAATACCTCGACAATAAATCTTTCGTTTTATCCAAAACCGACTCAAAACGGCTTTCTTCTCCTTTTGGCGCTACTGCTACGATCATTTTATTGATCAAATCACGGTCTTTCAAAAAGAAAAATGTAATGAACATCACCGAAAAAGCATCAATCATCAACATTCCAACCGTTGTGAGAGAATCTCCAAACATCCCGGAAAAACTTTTAAGATTGAAATTTTTAAGGTAATTTTCTAAAAAAGGAATATTTAAAAATCCGAGCGAGTCCGATAAAAGTTTGATCTGGTTGGAAACAGCGTCTTCAAAACGATCCAGATGCACAAAATTTCCAAATAAGCGATAGGGTTCGTTCAACACCAAAGAAATAAACAAACTCACAAATGCAAAAATCAAAAATACAAACAACGCAATGGTCAAAATCGACCCAACGGAATTTGGGATGCGTAATTTATTATGCATGAGATTCATAAGCGGACGACCAATCATCGCCAGCACAAACGCAATCGCTAAATAAGCAAAAACAGAACGGATCAACCATAAAAAATACAAAGCAAGACAAATCAAAGCAACGATCCCGATCGCACGTAAAATTCCATAGGAAAGCTGTTTGGGTGTCATCATGTATTTTCTAATTTTTCAGCCAATCGTTTGGGGAAAATGGGTTGGATTTGAGTTCGTATTTCGTTAAGCGGTTTTTCTATTTTTTCTATTTTATCAGTGGGATTTAGGAATTTGTTTACACCAATTAAAATCAACTTTCCTTCGTCAAATGCCGCTTGTTCTTTTTCAGCTGATTTCCGGATCATTTTTTGGATTTTCCCTTCTGCTAATCCTTTTAGAAATCCACCGTCTGCTTCTAATTTTTTAAACAATTCCAAAGCATTCCGACTCATCAATTCCGTTAGATTCTCAACGAAAAAGCTTCCCGAAACGGGATCCATAAATTTATCAAAATAGGATTCTTTTT
>CALLXZ010000015.1 GCA_937875605.1 uncultured Moheibacter sp. | reverse complement strand
AATTTGTCACACTTTCGAATGGTAAATTGGAAAAACAAACCAAAAATTCTGACGGGACACGAACAGATTATTGGAATTTTAAACAGAAACACGCACCTTATCTTTTCTTTGTGGGTGTTGGCGATTATTCGATTACGAAAGACAAATGGAAAAATATCGATGTAGATTATTACGTCGAACATGAATATGGTCCATATGCGAAAGAAATTTTTGGAAATACGCCGGAAATGATTGGTTTCTTTTCCGACCTTTTGAAATATGAATTCCCTTGGAACAAGTACCATCAAATTACCGCTCGTGATTATGTAAGTGGCGCGATGGAAAATACTACAGCCGTAATTTTTTACGACAAAGTCCAACAAAAACCAGGACAATTGATCGATGAAAATACTGCTGAAGGAATCATTGCGCATGAATTGTTTCACCATTGGTTTGGAGATTTGGTAACGACGGAAAGCTGGGGCAACCTGACAGTAAATGAGTCTTTGGCAAATTACTCCGAATACCTTTGGTTTGAACATAAATTTGGAAAAGACAAAGCAGAAGAAGACCGATACAATGATTTGCAGGGATACAAAATGGATCCGGCTAATTTCAACAAAAATTTAGTTCGCACACATTATGCTGCCAGAGAAGATATGTTTGATGGCGTTTCTTACAACAAAGGCGGAAAAGGAATTTTGCACATGTTGCGCAGTTTCTTGGGCGACGAAGCATTTTTTGCAGGACTGAGTAAATATCTGCACGATTACGAATACGGAACTGCTGAAGCAGTACAAATTCGTTTGGCTTTGGAGTCAGTAAGTGGACGTGATTTGAATTGGTTTTTTGACCAATGGTATTTTGCTAACGGACATCCACAGCTGAATGTAGCGTATGATTACAATACTTCATCCAAAAAAGTAAAAGTCACCGTCATACAAAATCAAACGAATCAATTATTTGAATTCCCTTTTGCTTTTGATGTAGTAGTTGACGGAAAAGCGACGCGTCATCATGTTTGGGTTTCGAAGAAAAAAGAAAATTCATTTGAATTTGATGCTTCTAAAAATCCTGAAGTTATAATCCCTAATGCAGACCAAGATATACTTTGTGACATCAATGACAACAAATCTACCGAAGCATTTATCGCACAATACAAAACCGCGAAAGATGAATTTACCACGAGATTATTAGCCTTGGAAAAACTGACTGATGCGCAAGCAACCAGTGATGCGGCTTTGAATACTTTGATTTCTGCGCTGAATGATCCGTATGAAGGAATTCGTTCTTTTGCGATTTATAAATTGGATGCACAAAGTGCGAAAGTGAAAGAAAAAGCAGTTCCGGCATTGAAAAAATTAGCAAGTTCAGATCCGAAAACTTTGGTTCAGGCAGCGGCTTTGACAGTTTTAAATCAAATGGAAGAAAAAGATATTTCCATTTTCCAGAATGGATTGAAAAGCAAATCTTTCAGCGTTCAGGCAGCAGCGGCTTCGGGTGTGATGCGATTGGATCCTTCAAAGGTTTCTGAATTGACAAAACTGGATGATGAAGTTTTACAAAATAGTCCTGAACTGATTGCAGAATTGCTTCCAACTTGGATTCAAAACAATGACAAAACGAAATTATCTGTCATCGCAGAATCAGTTGCGTTATTTACTTTCACCAAATACCAGGATCCGGTTTTAGGAGGGAAATTGGAAAAAGGATTTAACTGGCTGATGTCAGCTGACGATCTGAATTCGACCAAAAAAGCAGCTTCATTGTATAAGCAAGTTGCAGGTTATATAAAAGATAACCCTGGTGCTGTAATGGTTTTGAAACAGACCATACAACAAGCCATTTCTATGAAAAATCAAGCGAACATTGCCAATCCATCGAAAGGTTTTGAAGAGCAGGTAACTGTTTTGAATCAGGCGTTGGAAGGAGTTAAATAATTAATAAAAAATAGAAAAATCCCTGTCAGTGTTAATTAACTTTGACAAGGATTTTGATTTAAAAAAATGATCACAACTATTGTTGCAAAAGCAGAAAACAACATCATCGGAAACAACAATGAACTCATATGGCATCTGCCAAGTGATTTGAAAAGGTTCAAAGCTTTGACTTCCGGGCATCCGATTATTATGGGACGCAAAACTTTTGAATCCATCGGAAGACCACTTCCAAACCGTATCAATATTGTAATTACGAGAAATGAAAATTGGAATCCGGAAGGCATTTTAGTGGTTCATTCGTTACATGAAGCCATCGAAAAGGGAAAAGAAATTGATCCTAATATTTTCATCATCGGCGGCGGAAACATTTACGAACAAGCAATGGATTGGGCAGATGTGCTGGAAGTAACAGAAGTTCATCATTATTTCAAAGGAGACACAAAATTCCCTGAAATTAATTCTAAAAATTGGAAAGAAGTATATCGTGAAGATTTTTCAAAAGATGAAAAGAATGAATTTGATTATTC
>CALLXZ010000014.1 GCA_937875605.1 uncultured Moheibacter sp. | reverse complement strand
GATTTCCACATTTACAAATTCCCCGATAGAAAGGTAAACATCCTGCGCCGGAATCAAAACTTCATTGTCCACATCGGGCGAATCAAACTCCGTTCTTCCCACAAAATAATTTCCTTCCTTGCGGTCAATTAAAACTTTGAATTGCTTCCCAACTTTCTCCTGATTCAATTCCCACGAAACCTCCGACTGCACTTCCATGATTTCATCCACACGGCGCTGTTTCACTTCTTGTGGAACGTTGTCTTCGAGTTCGTAAGCATGCGTATTTTCTTCGTGCGAATAAGTAAAACAACCCAATCGATCAAAACGCTGCGTACGTACCCATTCTTTCATTTCCTGAAAATGCTCTTCCGTTTCACCTGGATATCCACATATAAGTGTCGTACGAATTGCCATATTCGGAACTTTCTCACGGAATTTATCCAACAAAGCATTCGTTTTTTCAAATGTCGTTCCGCGGCGCATCGATTTCAACAAATCTGTTGAAATGTGTTGCAAGGGAATGTCGATGTAATTACAAATTTTTGGTTCCGAATTAATCACATCCAAAACATCTTCTGGAAAACCGCTCGGAAAAGCATAATGTAAACGAATCCAAGCTATTCCATCTACTTTCACTAATTCTTTCAACAAATCGGCAAGCGCACGTTTTTTATAAATATCAAGACCGTAATAAGTCAAGTCCTGAGCGATTAAAATCAATTCTTTCGTTCCGTTTTTCGCAAGATTCTGCGCTTCTTTTACCAGATTTTCAATCGGTGTAGATTTGTGCGCACCACGCATAAGCGGTATTGCACAAAATGAACAAGGACGGTCACATCCTTCCGAAATTTTCAGATAAGCATAGTGGCGTGGAGTCGTAGTCAGTCTTTCGCCCACCAATTCATGTTTGTAATCCGCACCCAAAGCCTTCAAAAGCAATGGCAAATCACGCGTCCCGAAATACTGATCCACATCCGGAATTTCCCTTTCCAGATCCGGTTTGTAACGTTCAGAAAGACAACCCGTCACGAAAACTTTTTCCACGATGCCATCTTCCTTTTGCTGTACATAATCCAGAATGGTATTCACAGATTCCTCCTTTGCATTGTCGATAAAACCACAGGTATTGATTACCACGATTTCACCTTTCTTTTCATGCACCGCCTCTTTACCATTGGCTTTCAGCTGACTCATCAAAACTTCAGAATCATAAATATTTTTAGAACAGCCAAGCGTTACTATGTTGATTCTCTTTCTTCCCGTGGATTTTGTACGCATAATTTAATTGAAAATTCGAGTGGCAAATTTAAGGTAAGTAATCTATATAATTGTTCTAAATGGGAAATGTTGAGAAAAGTTATTCTA
>CALLXZ010000013.1 GCA_937875605.1 uncultured Moheibacter sp. | reverse complement strand
AAGGCGTAGTGGAAGGTTTTTCGTAGGGAATGAGAGTTGAGTTTTCGGCTTTAAAAATCTGATTATTCTCTAAATTTGAATTGTACGAAAAATTATTATTATTTACATTAATAGAGTTTAGATTAATTACCAATTCACTTCGGTTGATCGCTTCGATATTGATTTTCAAACGTTCTTCCGCAACCGCTGTATTCGAAGTAGAAACCGCTTCCAAAAACAATCCCGAACAATTATAAATGATATTTTTAATTTCTTCCAATTTAATTTCACGCCAATGTTCATCTTCCAATTTCTGAATCAATTGATAGACTTTTACCAATTCGGGAACAGATTTTGACGGATTTTTGAAATTGAATTCCTTTTCAACTTTTGCGAGAATTGCTCCAATTTCTTTTCCGCCTTTCACTCGATTCCAACTTGTATCGATTCCTTCAAAAACATTGGATTTCGGTTGATTTCCCTTGATGATTTCTAAATATTCCATCGATTTTCCGCGAACTGCCGTCGCTCCAAATCCTTGCGAACTGTGCTGACTTCGGCTTTTTGCAGCGATTTCAGAATTGCTTAAACCCAAAGTCGGATAATACGAACCGATGTCTAAACTGAATAATTTGCTTTTATCGGCTTTGTCAAATTTCTCCTGACTTCCGTAGAAAAACCAAGATTGATTCCAGAAAAGTCGTTTTGGATTCCAGACCGGAACGGTTTCTAATTGTTCCGGAAATCGGGAAGAATTCCCTGCGATATCAAATGCTTCTACCGCCAACATCGCCGAGGCCGTATGATGTCCGTGTGTCGTTCCGGGCGAACGATGGTCAAAACGATTGATGATCACGTCCGGCTGAAATTTCCGGATTACATAAACCAAATCACTCAAAACTTGTTCTTTGTCCCAAATTTCAAAAGTTTCGTCGGGATGTTTGGAATAACCAAAATCGTCGGCTCGGGAAAAATATTGAATTCCTCCGTCGATTTTTCTTGCTTGAACTAATTCCTGCGTTCGGATTACGCCTAATAATTCCCGCAATTCTGAACCGATAAGATTTTGCCCACCATCGCCTCGTGTCAGTGAAATATAAGCCGTTCGAGCATGTACATCGTTGGCAAAATAGGAAATGAGATGGGTATTCTCATCGTCCGGATGTGCGGCTACATACAAAACCGAACCTAAAAA
>CALLXZ010000012.1 GCA_937875605.1 uncultured Moheibacter sp. | reverse complement strand
GAGCCATCGGTCTGAACTGGTTAAAAAAAGTAAAAGATGAATTCGGGTTTAAAATCGCTACGGAAGTAGCCACTGCTAATCATGTGAAATTGGCTTTAGAATATGATGTTGATTATCTTTGGATTGGAGCGCGTTCCACCGTAAATCCTTTTACGGTTCAGGAAATTGCTGAGGCTCTTCGGGATACTAAGAAAATTGTTTTAGTCAAAAATCCTGTCAATCCCGATTTGGAACTATGGATGGGTGCCATCGAGCGTCTCCAAGCTCAAAACATCCAAAATCTGGGAGCTATCCACCGCGGATTTTCCACCTATAAAAAAACGAAATACCGTAATAATCCACAATGGCAAATTGCGTTGGATTTCATGGACAAAATGCCTGAAATCCCTATGATTTGTGATCCTTCGCACATCTGCGGAAATCGTGAAGGTATATTTGACGTTTCCCAACAAGCTTATAATTTTGAATACGATGGATTAATGATCGAATCACATAATAATCCCGATGAAGCTTGGAGCGATGCCAAACAACAAATCACGCCGGAACGATTACTCGAAATTCTTCAAAAAATCGAGCTTCGGAAAAGTGATGATGAAGATGCGTTGTATCATTCTAATTTAAGCCGACTTCGAAATGAAATTGATGAAAATGACCAGTCTATTTTAGAAACCATCGCTCAGCGAATGTCTATTTCCGCTCAAATCGGAGAATTGAAAAAAGAACACAATGTGGCTGTTTTCCAACCGGAACGCTGGAAGAAAATCCGGGAAAATTCGGTTAAACAAGGAGAAAAATTAGGTCTTTCTGAAGAATTCATTGATAAATTAGTTAAAGCGATTCACCAAGAATCCATTCAACATCAGAATTTGATTATGAACAAAAAAAATCCGATTCAGCAGGAATGACAGGACGTGTAATCAAATCAACTGGAAGCTGGTATTTGCTACGGACTGAGAACGGAGAAAATTACAAAGCCCGCATCAGAGGGAAATTCCGACTGGACAACATTCAGCATACCAATCCTTTAGCGGTTGGCGATTTTGTAGATTTCGAAGTGGACAGTGACGGTTTTGGTGTCATCAGCAAAATTCATGAACGGAAGAATTACATCATCCGTCGTTCCGTCAACCTTTCCAAAAGATCACACATCATCGCTTCTAACATAGACAAAGCATTTTTGGTGGTTACGATGGACAATCCGAAAACTTCTTTTGGGTTCATCGACCGGTTTTTGGTGACAGCAGAAGCGTATCACATTCCGGTCGTTTTGCTCATCAATAAAATGGACGCATACAATGAAGACTTAAAAGAAGAAGCCGAATTTTACCAACTATTGTATGAAGAAATTGGATATGAAACGATGAAAATTTCTGCACAATCCGGTTTAAATATTGACAAATTAAAAACTGAACTTCAGGGAATTACAAGTTTGATTTCCGGGCATTCGGGCGTTGGAAAATCAACGTTGATGAATGTTTTGAACCCTAATTTACAATTAAAAACATCGGAAGTTTCCGATTTCAACCAAAAAGGACAGCACACTACGACCTTTGCAGAAATGTACGAATGGCCGTTTGGAGGATTTTGTATCGATACGCCTGGAATCAAAGAATTTGGACTGGTGGAAATGGAAAAAGAAGAGATCCAGCAGTATTTTCCGGAAATATTCGAACAGAAAAGCAATTGTAGATTTGATAATTGCCTTCATGTCAACGAGCCAAAATGTGCCGTAATTGAAGCGGTGGAAAACGGCAAAATTGCGCCAAGTCGTTATGAAAATTATATTGGATTTCTAGAAGAAATTGAAGAAGAAAACAAAAATTAATTCAGGATCAAATGAGAGTTGTCATCCAAAGAGTTCAAAAAGCGAGTGTTACGGTCGATGAAAAAATAATCGGAAAAATCGGAAC
>CALLXZ010000011.1 GCA_937875605.1 uncultured Moheibacter sp. | reverse complement strand
ATTTCAAGCCTAATTTTACTTCATCAGCAAATTCTTTCATTTCACTTGTGGACAAGCCATCTTTCGGTGCAACCGTTATCGATGGTAAATCATCTGTTCCATAAATCGTTTGTAAAGTTGTAATCGGAACATAAATCATACGCTCTTCGCGGTCATCATTGGTATTGCTAGAAAAAACGCCGACGATTTCATACATTCCCGAACCGATGTTGATGTATTGCCCAATCGGATTTCGACCTTTCATCAAATCCTGAACGACCATTCGCCCAATTACAACTGATTTATTTCTTTTTTCTAAATCTTCTTCTTTCAGAAAACGACCATTATCCATTTTGATGTTAATCATTTCAACATAATCCTGATTTGCTCCTTTTACCGAATAACTTCCAGATTGTCCGGCAAATTTCACAGTCATGGATTGGTCATATTCACCGGAAATGTATTTAATTTTGTCTGAATAATTTTCTAAAATATAATCCAAATCACGGTTTTCCAAAGTAATCTGCCTTCCTTTCTGGTAGCCGGCAAAAGACTCAGAAGTCTGCGTTCCGAAAATGTACATATTCATTGCGCCTGCTTGGAAGAATTCTTTCTGAAAACCATTTTGCAAACCATTTCCCATTCCAAACAAAACGATAAACACAAACAACGCCAACGAAATCGTCAGCCCCGACAAAAACGTACGGAGTTTGTTACTCGAAACAGATGACCATATTTCCCGCCAGCGGTCTATATCAAACATTATCTATCGTTTTTAGAAGTTCGAAATTCGTTCATTATTAAATTTAAAATCTTCCCGCATCCATCATCAGCCTTATCAAACTCGAACCTGATCCACTTTTTCATCACTGATAATCACGCCATCTTTTAACCTCACAATGCGTTTACACATGTGTGCGATATCGTCTTCGTGCGTTACCATCAAAATCGTTTTTCCTTCGTCATTGATTTCCTGAATTAAATGCATTACTTCCTGTGAAGTCTTAGAATCCAAAGCTCCTGTCGGCTCATCTGCCAATAATAATTTCGGTTTTGCAGCCAATGCACGTGCAATCGCAACCCTTTGTTTTTGTCCACCCGAAAGTTCATTCGGTAAATGATGCGCCCAAGGTTTCAGTCCAACTCTTTCGAGATAATTCAAGGCCATTTCTGAACGTTTGGAACGGCTTACTTTCTGATAATAAAGCGGTAAAGAAACGTTTTCCAATACATTTTTGAAATTAATCAAATTATAAGACTGGAAAATAAATCCTAAAAATTTATTTCTGTAATTCGCTGCTTTGGTTTCGTTTAGTTTTTCAATTACGAAATTATCCAGTTCATACAATCCGGTATCATGCGTATCCAACATTCCGATAATGTTCAACAGCGTAGATTTCCCCGAACCTGACGAACCCATAATCGCCACAAATTCTCCTTCTTCCACATCCAGATTAATTCCCTTCAGCACGTGAAGAGAATTCGCTCCCATTTTATAAGATTTATTTAAATCACGGATTTTTATCATCTTTCTAAAACTATAAAAGAATAAATATAACTTGTACCATAAGGCACTTCAAAATCTACGCTTACGACCCGGAACCCTTCTCCGGCTTTACGATTGAGTAATTGTTCTGTTTCTTTCCGCAACTCTTCGGTGCTGTCAGGCATAAATGATTTTTTAATCCGGTGTACTTCGTAGGATTTCATATTTGCATCTTTTCCTTTATTTGTAGGGATTATATAAAGAAAGTTACAGTTGAAAGAATAATTTCTTGAAACGGTTGAAGGCTTCTACTGCGGATCCACATCGATTTCAATTCGAACCGACCGAAATGCCTGAATGGTATTCAAAGATTCAATTCCTTTGGTAATTAAATTCTTTATTTTTTGAGGCGAAGCATTTTCCGGAACTTTGATTAATACGTTTTTTATGTACAAATTCCGGATTCGTCCCACCGATGGTTCTTCGGGACCCAAAAGATGTTTTTCATCAAATTTAGTCTTCAATAAATTAACAAATTCACCCGAAACTTTATCAACTTTTTCTTTTTTCGCATGACGAAAGGTAATTTGAATCAAACGTAAAAAGGGCGGATAAAGAAAGGATTTCCGTTCGTATAAAATATCTTTTGCCGTTTTTTCAAAATCATATTGCGTGACATTTTGTAAAATCTGATGGTCAGGATTATAAGTTTGTATGAGAACTTTTCCTTGTTCGTTTCGTCTTCCTGCTCTTCCAGCCACTTGTGTCAACAATTGAAATGCTTTTTCATGCGCTCGGAAATCAGGGAAATTTAACATAGAATCCGCCCGAATGACCCCTACTAAACCGACATTTGAAAAATCCAAACCTTTGGCGATCATTTGTGTTCCTACTAAAACATCAATTTCCTGCTGTTCAAACGCTTCCAAGGTTTTTTCATACGCATTTTTCTTTCGCATTGTGTCCACATCCATCCGCGCAATTTTCAATTTTGGAAATAATGATTCTAATTGCACTTCAATCTGTTCCGTTCCAATTCCTTTGGTCGTCAATTCAAGGCTTTGACAATTCGAACATTTCGAAGGTTTCGATTGCGAATGACCACAATAATGGCATTTCAGCAAGTTGAAAATCTTATGAAACGTGAGCGGAACATCACAATTGGGACAAAATGGCGAATGACCACAAGACAAACACTCCATCACCGGAGCAAATCCACGACGATTCTGGAAAATCAAAACTTGCTTTCCTTCCTTAATTGTTTCACGAATCGCTTCGCTCAAAACATTGGAAATATCACCTGTGATTTCTTTGGAACGCATCGCAGCACGCAAATCCACCAATTCGATTTTTGGCAATTTTACTTCCGAAAAACGTTT
>CALLXZ010000010.1 GCA_937875605.1 uncultured Moheibacter sp. | reverse complement strand
CTGATATATATCGACATTTATGGAATTTCTCAAATGTTACAACTGGAGGGAATCCGGACGTAATGCCGATTTCAGGAAGATCCTTAGGGATGGGGTTCTTTGAAGGAAACGACCCTTTTGTTCCCAATCAATTTTTTGCTACCTACGCAGCAGAAGAACCGGAAGATCAGACTTTTTTTACCACAAGATGGGCTCACGTAGGCTTTTCTACAGAAGGATATGAAAATATCACGGTAGAATTCAAATGGAGATGTACAGGAGAACTTTTTGAAGGAGTGGTTTATGATTATGGAACCATCAACACTTCGATTGACGGAGGTGCATCATGGGCGATGGATCAAACTGCCGGACAAGGAGGAACGACAAGTGAGCACGGATCATTTAACGGAGGACTTTATTATGGAAGCACAAATGTTCAAACGGCTACTTTAACGTTGCCTGAAAGCCGTAATAACCAACCGGATTTCCGTTTGGCTTTCCGTATGGTCGTAGACGAAGGATTCGGTACCGGAGGTGGTTTCATCATTGATGATATCATTGTCCGCGGAACACCGATTGTTATGGCAACTACCGATTTGGAAAAAAATAAGATAAATGTTTACAGAGATGGAAATGCATTTGTGGTAAAATCATCTGTAGGAACTATCCAGCAAGTGGAGGTTTATGATACAAACGGAAGATTGGTATGGAATACAATGGCTGAAAATAAAGAAGTTCGTATCGGGGCAGATGCCTTGTCGAAAGGAGTTTACATCGTAAAAGCCAAATTGGATAACGGAGAAGAACTTACCAAAAAGATTATAAAATAATTCAAAAAGATTTAGAAAGAACCTGAAGGTACTCATTCAGGTTCTTTTTTCCTCAGAAAATAATTACACTTTTATTCATTTTTTTTGGATGAAGATCCTTTAAATCAAAACACTATCTGATAAAATCAAATTTGTGAAGAAATAGAGACATAAACACCTAACTAAATATATTTATGAAAAGTCCCCAGAAATTTGGGGTTATGGTTTTGACAGCCATAACTCTACTTTATTCGTTTGAAGGATCTGCACAAAAATTAGAATCCAATCGGCTTTCTACCCATCAGAATGCAAGTTCGGGTCAATTAGTTCAGGCAAATTCAAATAATGCTGCTGATTTGTCAAATCCAACCGCCTCGGATAACGTATCGCCATTTGATGCCGTAAAAGGGAAAAAGGAAGATACCCGCAAACGTGATGCTTTTTCCAAACATTATATCAATGAAGACGGAAGTTTTACCGCTTTGATAGGATCCGGACCGATTCATTATGAAAAAAACGGACAGTTTTTGGATATTAACCATTCGATTTCTGCCAGTAGCGACTTCAACTATCCGTTTGCCAATACTTCGAATTTATTTGAATCTTATTTCGGATCAACTTCCCATTCGGGTATAAAAAACAAAACGGCAGAAGGGGAAATCAAAGAATTTCTGAATACGAAAATGTATTGGGAAGTAAACGGACAAGCCGTCAACACCCAAAACAGTGCAAACAAATCCGTGAGGGTTGAGGGTGAGAAAGCCTATTATGATAACATTTATGGAAATATTTCGGCTGAATTTACCGTACTGACCGGAAAACGTAAATTAAATTATATTATCCCCAATCGACAAGCATTGGGAATTTCTCCTGCCGGAGCAGATTACCTCGTTTTTACGGAAGATGTGGTTTTGCCTTTTGGGTGGACGAGCCAAATAACCGAAAGCGGTGTAGTAATCAAAGATCAATTGGGAAAAGAAATTTTTTTATATGAAAACCCGGTTTCCACCGATGCTGCGAATGAATTAGTCCGGGAAGAAAATACGATTTTTGAAACTTACCAATTAGGAAATACCTTGACCATTAAAACCAAAGTAAAAACGACTTGGTTATTAAGTAGTGAAAGACAATTTCCGGTAATGGTAGATCCAACAGCTAACTATCAAGCTAACGGAAGTAGAAGTGTTGATCAGACTGGTTTTCAAAATACTTTAGGGTATTTTGGATATGAGTATATATCTTTTAGCAGTTACTGGACGCAATATCATATTAGATTTAATGTCTCTTCCATCCCGAGTGGTTCGACAGTCACGGCCACTATCGGTTACATATACAAGTATGGCAATGGAGGAACTTATTCGGGTACCCCTCAGTGGCATTGGTCAATGTCAGTTGACCCTGTAACAAATAGCGGAACAACTCTTTATAATAGCGCTTCAAGCTCACTTTCGGCTATAAATGGTAATATTCCTACTGGAGGAGGTTGGTTAAATCTTCCTTTTGCAAGTCCTGGACCTTTGGTTTATGTAGAAAACGGGATTAATGGATCAGGGAATGTTTCAGCAACTGTTAGACCCGTTGGGGCATATGGGCCATCTAATAGGAGTAACTTTTTCGCTGTTCGTACACATAATGATACTGATAAACCATACTTAAAAATCACCTACACGGAACCTATTACCGACCGTACCCTCACCGTTTCCGAAGCTTATACAGGAGCATCTCATGCAAATGGCAA
>CALLXZ010000009.1 GCA_937875605.1 uncultured Moheibacter sp. | reverse complement strand
TGAGTAAAGGTACAACTGGTCATGCTGAAGTAGTTCAGGTAGTTTTTAATCCTGAAATTATTTCATTTGATGAACTTTTAGATGTCTTTTGGACGGTGCACGATCCTACGCAGCTAAACCGACAGGGAAATGATGTAGGTACTCAATACCGTTCGATCATTTTATATGAAAATGAAGAACAGAAACTTTCTGCTGATCGCTCAATTAAAGAATATGAAGCTTCGGATTTATACGATGGAAGTTTTACTACGCAAGTGGTTCCTTTGGATAAATTCTATTCTGCTGAAGAATATCATCAGAATTATTATGTAAACGATGGTGGACAAAATCCATATTGCTCTGTCGTAATTGCACCAAAAGTGGATAAATTTTTAAAGAAATTTCATGATAAATTAAAACCGGAGTATAAATAACTCCGGTTTTTTACATAATTTCTGCACTTAAGCCTCGTTCCAAAAGAGAAGTGCACATAGGTTCCAGAAAATCAAAACTTCCTGATTTCACTTCACATTTTCCTTTGTAGTGAACCAGCCAAGTGCATTGTTCCGCTTGTTCGATTGTATGCAAGCAAACATCCATTAAGGATACTATAACAAAATCAAAAGTATTCACTTCATCATTGTGAAGCACCAATACCTTTTTTTCTTCCTCTTCTATCAAAACGTCAACATCAAAGTCTTCTTTCCAAAGAGGATTTGTCTGAAATTTTACGTTTAACATTTTATTCAATTGAAATTAATTTTTTAAAAATTTTAAAGCAATCCAATCATTTCGTTGTTTTCTGGAAACAAAAGTCAAGCCATTTTCTTCACATTTTGATTTGATATCTTCAAAATCGGGCACCATCAATCCGCTGAGTATCAATTCTCCTGCAAAATTAAGAACTTTTATGTATTTTGGGATGTCTTCCATCAGGATATTTCGTTGAATATTGGCCAAAATGATGTCAAAATTCCGATTGCCCAATATTTCTGCATCTCCTAATCGAACGGTCATTTCGACTTGATTTCGTTGTGCATTTTCAGCAGAGTTCTCAATTGACCATTCGTCTATATCAATTCCTTCTGTGTATGCAGCGCCTCTTTTTTTGGCAAGAATTCCTAATATTGAAGTTCCACAACCCATGTCGAGCGTATCTTTTCCCGTAAATTCGGTTTCCAAAATGTATTCTACCATTAGGTGAGTGGTTTCATGATGTCCGGTTCCAAATGACATTTTGGGTTGGATGACGATTTCATAAGGAATTTCAGGTTTTGGTTCGTGAAATTCTGCTCTGATGTAACATTGATCATTTACGATGATGGGATGAAAGTTAGATTCCCATTCTTCATTCCAATTTTGTTGTTCAATTTCAGTTCGGAAATAATCAATACTCGCTTCGGTAATTGATTCAATTTGTTCATTGATTTCGGATTCATTTTCCAATTCAACTTTTACATAAGCGTCCATGCCATTTTCAGTTTCTACAAAACTGTCAAATTCACATTCGGCCAATAAAGCCACAAGTATTTCTCTCCACGGCTCAAGGGGCGAGATGGAAAAGCGGTATTCGATATAATTCATTTCAATTGTTTAATAAATACGAAATTATTTTCTCGCGGAAATAATGGTTGTAAAATCGTCTAATTTTAAGGAAGCACCTCCCACCAACGCTCCATCTATGTCATATTGCTCAAATAGATCACGTGCATTTCCCGCATTTACACTTCCTCCGTAAAGAATACTGGTGCTATTAGCAACTGAAATTCCATGTTGTCCGCCGATGGTTTTACGGATAAATGCGTGCATTTCTTGTGCTTGATCCGGAGAAGCCGTTTTTCCGGTGCCAATTGCCCAAACCGGCTCGTAAGCTACGATTAGGTTTTTTAAATCATCTACATTTTGTCTTTCTAGCGCCACGGTAATTTGTTCTTCGACCACATCAAAGTGTCTTCCGCTATCCCGGTCTTCTAATTTTTCGCCCACACACAAAATTGGACTCATACCGTGCTCATAGAGATGTGTAATTTTTTTTCCGATGTATTTGTCTTGTTCATGATGGTAAGCTCTTCTTTCTGAATGACCTACGATGCTCATTTTCGTTCCGATGGACAATAATTGTTCCGCCGAAACATCTCCAGTATAAGCACCATTCTCCATCGCTGAAACGTTTTGAGAAGCTACAATTATATGGCTGTTTGCTAAATCTTTATTGAGTTGTTCCAAATACAAATGAGTCGGAGCTACGATGATTTCCGCAACCGGTTTGTTGGTTTTTACCCAAGTATTTAGTCGCAATGCTAATTCTTTTGCCTGTTGAAATGTCAGGTTCATTTTCCAGTTTCCGGCTACTATTTTTCTTCTCATAGTCGTGAGTTTTTGATGTTAATAAAGATTAATTCTGCTTGTATAAATTTAGACAAAAATAAGATGTTAAAAAAATGCGAAATTAAGTTTTTATGTAAACCCGATAAAAATCATTTTAAACGAACTTTTGGGTCAAGGATTCCATACATTACATCCACTAAAATATTGATACAAATAAAAGTAGTAGCAATCACCAAAACTGCTCCCATCACGATGGGTAAATCTAAGGTATTCAGTGCATTTACAATTTCCTTTCCTAATCCGTTCCAACCAAATATGAATTCTATAAAAACAGCTCCCGCTAACATCGAAGCAAACCAACCCGAAGTCGCAGTGATAACCGGATTCAATGAATTTTTTAAAGCATGTTTTCGAATCACTTCGCGGGATTTCAAACCTTTTGCATACGCAGTGCGGATGTAATCCTGATTCATCGTTTCCAATAAAGAATTTCTTGTCAATTGCGTGATAACCGCCAAAGGACGAATTCCCAGCGTGAAAGCGGGAAGAATTAGGTTTTTCAAAACCAAATGTCTGCCCTCACCCAAATCATCAATCTCATATAAACTCCCCGTCATGGAAAATCCTGTAAATTCATGAAGCAAAAAAGCAAAAATATAACCGATGATAATAGCTGAAAAAAACGAAGGCGTGCTCATTCCTACGCTGGTAATCACCAATAATGTCCTGTCCCACCAACTGTCTTTTACCAAAGCTGACCAAATTCCCAATAAAATCCCGATAATCGTTGCGAAAATAATCGCAGAAACAGCTAAAAGAAGGGTGTTTGGCAATGTTTCTCCGATGATGTCAGAAACCAGTTTCCCTTGTTTCTGAAAGGATTCCCGCATATAAGGATATTTCAACATTACTGTTGAATTTTCCACTGAAAGCAATTGTAAACCCTTGTATTTTCCAGATTCGACGGAAGTATAACTATCACCGGATTTGGCATGAAACGAAATGGGAGAGAGGTCATTTACGTAATAAAAGTACTGTTTCCAGACCGGCTGATCCAAACCTAAATTTTTCCGAATTAAAGCCAGTTGTTCAGGATCTTCCTTTTGGTCCAGCATCATTCGTGCAGGATCCCCAGGTAAAACTGTAAATAGAAAAAAGACAATCGTTATCACGCCTAACAATGTCAGGATTCCGTACAGGATTTTATGACTTAAATAACGAAACATTCTTTTTTACGTTTTACGAAATTCGAATTCCGAAGTTCGTTTTGATATATTAAAAAAATTGAATTAGACTAATAAAAACCTTTTATTGAAAACTTTCCAAGATTTCATCAGCAGTTGGAATTGAATTATCATGAAATTTTCCTACTACTGTTGATTTTTCAAGTGCAATAATTCCCGGATTATTTCGGATAATTGTTTTCAATGTAATTTGATCTACATAACAATAAGGAAATTTTACATTTTCCAAATCACCGTTGGTCAGAGCCGCGACTTTTATATTCTTTTTACTCAATTCATCAAACAATTGATTCAACTTCGAAATTTCCTCAGCTGTAACTTTTTCTGAAAACGGTGTGATAAAGAAAACAACTTTTGGTTCATTTAGATACATTTCCGTTTTATCTTCGCCATCACAATCCAAAATAAAATCATGGATTGGTGGCTCATATCCGTTCGATATTTTCTTGCTTTCCGTCAAATCGGATTGAAATTCCCAGGGCGTTCCTTCCGCATACCATTTTTCATCGTTTGTATATTCGGTGTCGGTTACCTTTACAACTTCACCTGATTTTTTATTTTTTAAAGTATAAATCACTTGATATTTGGGTGGCTCCACCCCTAATTCTTCTGCGGATTTCATTCCTTCCGAAATATTTTTTCCGACTGCATACGCACGGAAATCGATGATAGGCAAATATTTAATTCCGGTAAATGAAATCCAAGCACAAATCAAAAGTGTTAACCCCGCAATTCCGTAATTGACTTTTTGATTGTCAATTAAGGGTTTTATGTATTTCTGACCAATGAAGAGAATTAGAATTAATACCAACAGGAAAATATCTTTCCAGAAAGATTGCCAAGGCGTTAATTTCATGGCGTCTCCAAAACATCCGCAGTCCGTAACTTTATTAAAATAAGCAGAATAAAAAGTTAGAAATGTAAAGAATACAATCAGAAGTAACAACGACCAAGCGGTAAATTTTCGAAAAATACCGAGAATCAAAAACACACCCAATACAATTTCAAATATGCTGAAAAATGTAGCTTGTGGTAATGCTAAATCATGAAGAAAACCAATGTTAAAAACGTCTGGTGCGAAATATTCTTCCAATTTATACCCAAACCCAATCGGGTCTACGGCTTTCACAAATCCGGAGATAATAAAGATAATTCCTACGATAAAACGACTGATTTGTACGATGTATTTCATTTTAATTTTGTTTCAAGTTTAATGTTTCAATAAAATCAATGCAAATACTGCATAATTGATCATATCCAGATAATTGGCATCCAATCCTTCTGAAACCAAGGTCTTTCCTTTGTTATCTTCAATTTGTTTGATTCTCAATAATTTTTGTAAAATCAAATCAGTAATGGAGCTTACTCGCATATCACGCCATATTTCACCATAATCGTGATTTTTATTTTGCATCAATTGAATTGCTTTATCAAATTGATTATCATATTCTTGCATCGATTTTTCCAAAGAGAAATCAGGTGTTTCTACTATGCCGTTTTCCAATTGAATTAAAGCAATAATCGAATAATTTATAATACCAATAAATTCACTTTCCTGTCCTTCATCAACTTTTCGTTCAGTGGCTTCCTGAAGCGTTCGGATACGTGCGGCTTTTATGTAAATCTGGTCTGTAACGGAAGGCAAACGTAAAATTCGCCAAGCTGCACCATAGTCTTTCAATTTTTTTTCGAAAAGACTTCGGCATTCTTCCATTATAGATTGGTATTGCTTTATTGTTTTTTCCATAAATTCGTTTCGGATTCAAAAATAGGCTATCCCTTTTAAATTACCCAAAAAGAATGCAAATTAACTGCAAAGGACAATTGATTGATCTGTCAAATCCCAAAATAATGGGAATTTTAAATGTTACACCTGATTCTTTTTTTGAAGGAAGCAGAAGTTCTGAATTGAATGATTCTTTAAAGAAAATTGAAAGAATGCTCACAGATGGTGCGGATTTTCTGGACATCGGCGGCATGTCAACCCGACCGGGAGCGGAAAATGTTTCCGAAGAAGAAGAGTTAAAAAGAGTAATTCCCATAATTGAGGAAGCGGTAAAAGAATTTCCCGACATAATTATTTCAATTGATACCTATCGATCAAAAGTGGGAAAAGAAGCGGTGGAAGCCGGAGCTTCTATCATCAATGATATTTCTGCGGGAAATCTGGATGAGAATTTATTGAAAACCGTTGCCGAATTGAAAGTTCCTTATATTTTGATGCACATGAAAGGAACGCCTAAAACTATGCAGAAAAATCCGGTTTATGAAAATGTAGTTTTGGAAGTCAATCAGTTTTTGGCTGAAAAAATTAATCAATTAAAAGAACTGGGGATAAATGATATTATTTTGGATCCCGGATTTGGTTTTGGGAAAACGGTCGAACATAATTATGAATTATTTCGGAATATGGATTTGATAGGATTTGGTGAATTTCCTTTGCTGGTCGGGATTTCCCGAAAGTCAATGATCACACGGTTTTTAGGGATTTCAGCAGAAGAAGCTTTAAATGGAACAACGGTTTTGAATACGTTGGCTTTACAAAAAGGGGCTAAAATTCTTCGGGTTCATGATGTAAAAGAAGCCAGAGAAACTTTGAAAATCTGGGAAGAATTACAATAAAAAAATGCGTCCTTTTAGGACGCATTTAGCTTTATAATTGTTTTGAACGAATTTATTTCGCAGTTGCTTTTGCAAAATTTTCACCTACAACATTCCAATCCACTACATCAAAAAACGCAGTAATATAATCCGGACGTTTGTTTTGGTAACGTAAATAATATGCGTGTTCCCAAACATCAATTCCGAAGATTGGGGTTCCGGAAATAGATTGTCCCGGCATTAACGGATTGTCCTGATTAGCAGTAGAACCTACAGCTAATTTTCCGTCTTTTCCAACTACTAACCAAGCCCATCCTGAACCAAATTGTTTTGCTCCGGCATCGGCCAATTTATTTTTTAATTCATCAAACGAACCAAAATCTTTGTTAATCGCATCAGCTAAAGCTCCCGTTGGTTGTCCGCCTCCATTTGGACTCATGGTCGCAAAATACATCGTGTGGTTATAATATCCTCCGCCGTTATTTCGCAAGGCACCATTTTTCAAATCCAAAGTTTTCATGATTTCTTCGATGGATTTGGATTCGTTTGGCGTTCCTTTGATGGCTTCGTTTAATTTATTTGCGTAGCCCAAGAAATGTTTGGAATAATGCACTTCCATCGTTTTGGCATCAATGGATTTTTCCAAATCGGCATATCCGTATTTCAGTCCGGGCATTTGGAAAGTTCCACCGTCCGTTTTTACATCGGCAGGATTTCCGGCTGATTCGGCAGGAGCATCGGTTGAAACCGTTTTCTCCGTATTAACTTCGTTATTTTCGGTTTTAGGTTGTTCACATGAAACAACTCCTATAGTTAACATCAAGGAGCCGAGTAGAATTGATAATTTTTTCATTTTCTAAGTTTTTCCCAAATTTACCGCAAATAGAATTCCTTTTTTGATTTAATACAGGGAATTATATTATTTTTAACAGTTAGAAAGAACTAAGTTATGGCAGAATTTGATTTAGAAGATTTAGAAAATATTTCCAAAAGCGAAGAGATCATTGATTTGTTGGTTTCGAAAGGAATTATAAAAGAGAAAAAATTCCTCAAACAGTTGGAATATGAAAAGGAATTAAACCAATTGCAATACGAAATGCTTCGTTTGCAGGAATATATCATTTCACAAAAGAAGAAATTACTCATCATCTACGAAGGGCGTGATGCTGCAGGAAAAGGAGGGACCATCGGTCGTACTATTGCCAAGATGAATCCTAAAAATTTTCGGGTTACGGCACTGCCAAAACCTACTGAAATTGAAACGCAGCAGTGGTATTTTCAGCGGTACATTCACCAATTACCCAAACAGGAAGAAGTTGTTTTCTTTGACAGAAGCTGGTACAATAGGGCAGTGGTGGAGCCGGTTTTTGGATTTTGTACGACTGAACAACATACCTCCTTTATGAATCAGGTCAATTCATTAGAACATTTATTAATTGATGACGGAATGGTTTTGATTAAATTTTTCCTCAATATTTCCAAGGAAGAACAAGAAACTCGCTTGAATGAAAGACAGGAAGATCCGATGAAACAATATAAAATCGGTGGATTGGATAAACAAGCACAGGAAAAATGGGATGATTATACCCATTACATCGACAAAATGCTCAAAGAAACTTCCACCGAAAAATCACCATGGATTGAAATCACAACCGATGACAAAAAAGAAGCGCGATTGGAAACGATGAAATACATCGTAATGAATTTTCCGGGATTCCAACCACAAACTGAATTTGTTAATTCAAAAGAAGTATCAATGAAGCATTTATAATCAAATAGTTAAATAAGAATATACTTTACAAATAATGCGTTGTATTTTCCACAATTATCCGTACTTTTGCACCCTCAAATTTTTATATGCAAAATATACGCAACATTGCGATCATCGCACACGTTGACCACGGAAAAACAACATTGGTTGACAAAATTTTACATAGTACCAACGTTTTTCGTGAAAACCAAGATGCAGGTGAACTCATCATGGACAACAACGATCAGGAACGTGAAAGAGGAATTACCATTTTCTCCAAAAACATTTCAGTTAATTACAAAGACATCAAAATCAATGTAATCGACACGCCTGGTCACGCCGATTTCGGTGGTGAAGTTGAGCGCGTTCTGAAGATGGCTGATGGTGTGATCCTTTTGGTGGATGCCTTCGAAGGGCCGATGCCGCAGACTCGTTTCGTATTGCACAAAGCTTTGCAATTAGGATTGAGACCATTGGTGGTGATCAACAAAGTGGATAAACCAAACTGTCGTCCGGACGAGGTTCACGATGCAGTTTTTGAATTGTTTTTCAATTTAGATGCAACGGAAGAACAATTGGAATTCCCGACTTTCTACGGTTCATCTAAACAAGGTTGGTTCAATACAGAAAACGTTGAAACAGATAGCATTTTCCCGTTATTAGACGGGATTTTGGAACACGTTCCGGCACCTCAAATTTCAGAAGGAACCTTGCAGATGCAGATTACTTCATTGGATTATTCCTCTTTTTTAGGACGAATTGCCGTGGGGAAAATCGCTCGTGGTTCTATCAAAGAAGGTCAGTGGATTGCTTTGGTAAAACCGGACGGAAGTTTCACCAAACAAAAAGTGAAAGAATTGTATATATTTGAAGGCCTTGGGAAAAAGAAAACGACTGAAGTAAATGCAGGCGATATCTGTGCCGTTGTAGGTATGGACAAATTCCAAATCGGTGACACCATTGCCGATGCTGAAAATCCGGAAGGA
>CALLXZ010000008.1 GCA_937875605.1 uncultured Moheibacter sp. | reverse complement strand
ATCATTTTCCGACTGACGGTGCTGCTCGGTCAGATAACAAATAATGGGCTCGGCTTCTAACCAGGCATCGGACATAAAAGCAAATTTCTGACGGGAAGACTCCAATTCGTTTCCGATGGGTGGCAACTGAAAAAAATCGCCCGAAAAAACGACTTGAATTCCACCAAAAGCCAATTCGTTTCCCTTAAAAAACTTCAAAACACGATTGACCAATTCCAATTGATTTCGGTGCAACATCGAAATTTCATCGATCACCAAAACTTTTACCGAATCCATTTTGTCCCGGAAATATTTTTTTTCTTTCAGATTGGACAAATGCTTTATAGAAACTTCATCTCGAATTCCAATTCCAGACCAGGAATGAATCGTCTGACCGTTCATATGTGTCGCAGCAATTCCGGTAGAAGCCGTGACTGCCACACCCATTTTATGTTCTTTCAGGTATTGGATATATTGGTTCAAAACATAGGTTTTTCCTGCACCTGCCGAACCTGTGAGGAAAACATTTCTTCCGGATTTAAGTATGGCTAAGGCTTTGGATTGATTCATTTTTTGCTTTTGTGCAAAGATAAAATTTTTGATCAGAGGCTTGGTTTGAAACTTTATTCTTTAAATTTTAATTGAATTCTATTACCTATTAATTCAGAAATATCAAAACTGATAAAAATTTGTTTTTCGAAAAAAATTAGATTCCTTACTTTTAGCAAATTATACTTCAGAAAATATTATGAATACATTTAAAGTAAGTGTCAATAAACAAGATCCGTTTGATTTCACTGAACAACAGATTTTAGAATTAGACAGTACCCATCTGGAAGGAAGTCAAATTCATGTTTTGAAAAATGAACAATCTTACAAAGCTGAAATCATTTCAGAAGATTTCAATAATCGAACTTATACCGTCAATGTAAATGGTAACGAATACGAAGTTAACATAGCAACTCCTTTGGATCAATTGATCCGAGATCTAGGTTTTGAAATCGGTGCCGGAAAACAAGTCAATGCCATCAAAGCGCCTATGCCGGGATTGATTTTGAGCATCAACGTAGAAGTGGGACAAGAAGTTCAGGAAAACGATTCGCTCCTGATTCTGGAAGCGATGAAAATGGAAAATAATTTCAACTCACCGAGAGCCGGAATCATCAAATCCATTTTGGTCGAAAAAGGACAAGCCGTAGATAAAGGTCAATTATTAATCGAATTCGAATAATCGCTATGAAAAAAATATTAGTTGCCAACCGAGGCGAAATTGCGTTAAGAGTAATGAAAACCGCAAAAAAAATGGGCATCAAAACCGTTGCGGTTTATTCGACTGCCGACCGTGAAGCACCTCATGTGAAATTTGCAGATGAAGCCGTTTTAATTGGCGAAGCACCATCCAACCAATCGTATTTATTAGGTGATAAAATCATCGAAGTCGCAAAAGAATTGGGCGTAGACGGGATTCATCCCGGATATGGATTTCTCTCTGAAAATGCAGAATTTGCAGAAAAAGCAGAGAAAAACGGAATTACTTTCATCGGTCCGCGATCAAAAGCCATTCATATTATGGGAAGCAAACTTGCTGCAAAAGAAGCAGTAAAAGCGTACGACATTCCCATGGTTCCCGGATTGGGTGAAGCAATTACTGATGTACAAAAAGCTAAAGACGTTGCCAAAGAAATCGGTTTTCCAATTCTGATCAAAGCCTCTGCCGGTGGTGGTGGAAAAGGAATGCGTGTGGTAGAAAATGAAG
>CALLXZ010000007.1 GCA_937875605.1 uncultured Moheibacter sp. | reverse complement strand
TTTGTGAAAACCATTCCTTCTACAAATTTATCGGAAAGAATTCCATAATCATGCGTGTCCAATCCCATGTGGTGAGAAGTTCCATGCATCATGTATTTTTTATAAGCAGGCCAATTCGGATCTTCACTCTGAACATCTGCTTTGTCAATTAATCCTAAATCGAGTAGGGAAGAAGTATAAACCTTCCCCAATTCTTTGTGATAATCGTACCAGTTATTCCCGGCAACCAATAATTTTTCAGCTTCATTTTTACAATTCAAAACCGCCTTGTAAATCTGTTTTTGACGATTGGAGAATTTTCCGTTTACTGGAATAGTTCTCGTCATATCAGACGAATAATTCGCATATTCTGCACCGACATCTAACAATAAAATATCACCGTCTTTGCATTGTTGATTGTTTTGGATATAGTGCAAAACGTTGGAATTATAACCACTACCTATGATGGGTGTATAAGCAAACCCTTTGGAACGATTTCGTAAAAATTCGTGTGCAAATTCGGCTTCAATTTCAAATTCCCAAACTCCCGGTTTTACAAACCCGAGAATTCGTCTGAAACCTTTTTCCGTAATATCACAAGCTTTTTGGATCAATTCGATTTCTTCCGGTTCTTTAATGGAACGAAGACGTTGCAAAATAGGATTGCTTCTCAAATACGTATGTCCCGGAAAATCATGTTTCAATTTTTTGATGAATCGGTCTTCACGGGTTTCTACTTCGATCGTCGCACGATAGTGTTCGTTTGTGTTTACATAGACGTTTTCGGCTTCATTCATCAGTTGACGAAAGATTTTCGGAAAGTCCTGTAACCAATAAACAGTTTTGATTCCGGAAACGTCAAATGCCTGTTCTTTGCTCAATTTTTCTCCTTCCCAAACCGCAATATGGTCATTGGTTTCACGTAAAAACAGAATTTCTCTGTGTTTTTCTTCATAAGCATCCGGAAAAATCACCAAAATACTTTCTTCCTGATCCACACCACTGAGGTAAAATATGTCACGATGTTGTGCAAATGGAAGTGTACTATCGGCACTTACCGGATAGATATCGTTTGAATTAAATACGGCTAATGATTTAGGGGATAATGCGTTTGCAAATTTCTTTCTGTTTTTAACAAATAACGCAGAAGGTATCTGCTCATATTTTGTAGTCATAATGATTTTTTTAGCTAAACAAATGTAGCAAACTTGAGGCAGAACGAAAAAGGAAAACGTCTATAAAAAAGTAACTCCTCAATTTTACAACTGAGGAGCTAACCTTAACCAACCTAAACCTATGAAAAAGCTATTAAGCTTTTATGTCATCAAATTTAAGAATTTAATTTGAATTAAAAAATAATTTTAATAAAATTATTTTACATTTTTTCAGGTGATATGATTCCAAGTAATGACAATGAATTGGAAATTGTGTTGGAAACCCACTGGCTAAGGTGAATTCTGAAATTTTTTAAATCCTCATTTTCAGCTTTTAAAACGGAATAATTTTGGTAAAACGAATTAAATAATTTCACCAAATCATAAACATAATTAGCTACCAAAGCCGGACTTAAATCTTCTGCCGATTTTTGGATGGTTTCTTCGAAATTATTCAGATGACGGATGATTTCTATTTCCGCTTCATTTAATTCAATTGAATTCATATCAAATTCTTTCGGACTTTCCTTTCTCAAAATTGATTGAATTCTTGCATACGTATATTGAATGAATGACCCCGTATTTCCGTTGAAATCCACACTTTCTTTCGGATCAAATAAAATTCCTTTTTTCGGATCAACTTTTAAAATATAATATTTCAAAGCACCCATCCCTATGATTTCGTAGAGTTTGTCTTTTTCGTCGTCCGAATAATCATCCAATTTCCCCAATTCAGATGAAATTTCTTTAGCAGTCTGGAACATATCTTCCATCAATTCGTCTGCATCGACCACGGTTCCTTCGCGAGATTTCATTTTTCCATCCGGCAAATTGACCATTCCGTACGAAAGATGTTCGAGCGTATCCGCCCATTTATAGCCTAATTTTTTAAGAATCAGAAATAAGACTTTAAAATGGTAATCTTGCTCATTTCCAACTACATAAATTAGTTTATCTATATCAAAAGTTTCAAATCGTTCCACAGCCGTTCCTAAATCCTGCGTCATGTAAACCGAAGTTCCGTCCGAACGCAAAACCAATTTTTCATCCAAACCATCTGCCCTCAAATCAATCCAAACTGAACCATCGTCTTTCCGATAAAAAACACCGGAATCCAATCCTTTCTGGATCAAATTTTTACCCAATAAATAGGTATTGCTTTCGTATTGATAATGGTCAAAATCAACACCCAAACGTTTGTACGTTTCTGCAAATCCATCGTACACCCAACCGTTCATCTTTGCCCAAAGTTCCCGCACATTTTCGTCACCAGCTTCCCATTTCAGCAACATTTCTTGTGCTTCTTTGAAAAGTGGCGCATTCTTTTTGGCATCGTCTTCAGATTGACCTTTCGCCATCAAATCTTTTATTTCTTCTCGGTAATGTTTGTCAAATTCCACATAATATTTTCCTACCAAATGATCACCTTTCATTCCGGAAGTTTCAGGTGTTTCGCCTTTTCCGAATTTTTCCCAAGCTATCATTGACTTGCAGATATGAATTCCACGATCGTTGATAATCTGGATTTTCTGTACTTTATGTCCGGCCGCTTTGAAAATTTGGGCAACCGAATAACCCAATAAATTATTTCGGATATGCCCTAAATGAATGGGTTTGTTGGTGTTGGGCG
>CALLXZ010000006.1 GCA_937875605.1 uncultured Moheibacter sp. | reverse complement strand
GCAAAAGGAATTGCGGTTTTGGTAATTGTCCTAAAAACTTTTGTTGATCTGATGGGAATTTCGATGAAATCAAATAAAAAATTCAAAGAGAAAGTAATCCAATTTATGATGGGTAAAAATGAAAAAGATTTATCCAATGAAGAAAAAGAAAACCAGCGAAAACTGATTGAAAAAATGTTTGAATAAATGGCAAAAGTTGTTTTGGAAAATAAAACCCAAATTCTAGATGACGAAACCGTTCATAATTTGATCGTCAGAGATCTTTTGGTTTACACTTCTGATGAAAAAAAACAATCTGAAACCAACCAAATCATTAAAGAAATTAAGCAAATCTTAACTTTTTGTAGAATCATTAAAATTGATTTTTCCCTAACTTTATAAAAATTCAACTTTATGAAGTTTTCAAATTTTCTATTTCAAGCTTTCCTTTTATCTATCCTAATTGGTTGTAATTCTAAAAATACAACTACCCAAAATAAAGAAGTAAATACTTCGGAGCAACTTCCTCCGGTGGAAACCGAAAAAGGAAATTCCAATTATAAACCCGCTTTTGAGGGACAAACCCGAATTTCAGGTGTCAAAACGCAAATGCCTTATCAGGTAGATATTTTAACTAAAAATTTAGATCGTCCTTGGGCCATCATTCCTCTACCCGACGGTCGATTACTCATTACAGAAAAAGCCGGAAAAATGGAGATTTACGATGAAACCGGACTTCTTGTAAAAACCATCGAAGGATTTCCAAAAGTAGATGACCGTGGTCAGGGCGGATTACTCGATGTAGCTTTAGACCCTGATTTTGCTACTAATCAAATAATTTATTGGTCATTTTCTGAACATCAGTCAGATGCAAAAAATCTGATGGCTGTTGCCAAAGGAAAATTGAATGAACCCGATGGGAAAATTGAAAGCCCTACAATTATTTTCCGTGCAACTCCTGCTATGGACAGTTCACTGCACTATGGTTCACGTTTGGTTTTTGATAAAGAGGGTTATTTATTTG
>CALLXZ010000005.1 GCA_937875605.1 uncultured Moheibacter sp. | reverse complement strand
TTTTAGAAACAGAAGATTCTTGTAGTTGAATTTGCAGATTTGTCTGCAAAAGGCACCCGTCGGTAGGCGGGTGTTTTTTATGTTTGCGGCTCCAACTCCAAAACTTTCTGAATCATGCTGTCTTCCGGCCACCAGGCTTTGTAAAGTGCGTTGGTTCCGAAAAGTTCTTCTGCGATGGAGGAACGGATGAAGTTTTTTAATAATTCTTCTTCTTGTTCGTTTACACGTTCTTTTCGAATGCCCAAAACGCCCAGATAATCTTCATAAACCGGTGAAATATCATTAAAATTTAAAAACCAATTTTCATTCATCCAAAAAGGATTGAAACGGTTTTCTATGATTTTTCGGAAGAAAAAATTTTGATTGTCGTCCGAATAAGCATTTTGAAGAATCCATCCTTTTAACTGCAAGGTATCGACCGGAACAAATTCGTCAGGAATGATACCTCCTCCGCCATACACGATTTTTCCTGAAGGCGTTTTGAACTGCAATTCTTTGTTCACTTTGATACTGTCTTTGGAAAGCAATTCACCACTTTTTACACGTCTGTATAATTCTTCCGAATAAACTTTTTTTCCTTCTTCGTAGGGACGCTGAATGGATCTTCCGGAAGGCGTATAATAATGTGCAACCGTCAGCCGGACTCTCGTTCCATCACCCAGATGGATTTCACGTTGAACCAATCCTTTTCCAAAAGATCGTCGACCGATGATAGTCGCACGCCCGTATTCCTGAAGCGCTCCGGCTACAATTTCACTGGCAGAAGCTGAACCTTCGTCTATCAAAACATAAATTTTCCCGTCTTCAAAAATTCCTTTGTTGGTTGCATAAATGTATTTTCGTTTTTCTTCTTTGTCTTGTGTATAAACAATCAGTTCATTTTTTTTGAGAAATTCATCTGCAATTTCTTCAGCCACTTTCATAATTCCACCCGGATTTCCACGCAGATCCAGGACCAGCGATTTCATGCCTTGTTTGTTCAAATCCTGAAGAGCTTCGTGTACTTCTTCCGCCGAATGTTCCGCAAAACGTACCAATTTGATATATCCTAAATCCTCATTGATTTTAAAATGCGAAACCATGCTGGGCAAAGGGATATCGCCTTTTGCTGCCGGAATCACTAATTCGGAACGATCCCTTAAAACGGTGAGGGAAACTTCTTCCGCATTGATTTCTCGAAATAATTTTTGGGCATTTTCCGAATTCATTCCCAGAAGATTTATGCTGTCTATTTTCAGAACTTTATCTCCTAACCTTAAATTCCGGTAATTTGGACTTTGAGGCATAACTTGAGTGATAGTAAGCGTATCTTCTATTTTTCGGATTTGAACGCCGATTCCTTTATAGCTTCCGCTCATTTCCTGTGTTACTCTTTGCAAAGCATCTTTGTTGAGGTACGTACTGTGAGGATCTAGTTGTCCGATGATTTGGTTGATGGCATTATCCACCAAACTGTCGGTGTTGACTTTTTCCATGTATTGGTCATCAATTAAAGAAACCAATCTTCGGATTTTCTGTTCGTTTGCGCTGTATTCAAGTCCCACCAATTTAGCGTTTTCATCTATGGCGATGTCATACTTTCTTCCCAGCATAAAACCGATGAGTAAAACAGTCAGCGTAAGCAAAACGATGTTCAGGATTTTCAGAAATAATCTCATTTTCTACAATTCTTCTTGTTGAATTTGGACAACCTGGACTTGCGCTTTTTGTAGAAATCCGATTCCTGAATTGTCTTTGTATTCTTCCAGATAAACCACACGTGTGATGCCGGCTTGGTGAATCAGTTTGCTGCATTCTTTACAGGGAGAAAGCGTGATGTAGAGTGTAGCGCCTTTGCAGCTTTGGGTAGAATTGGCAACTTTCAGAATGGCATTGGCTTCGGCATGAAGCACATACCATTTGGTGTAGCCTTCTTCATCTTCGCAAGGATTTTCAAATCCGCTCGGTGTTCCGTTGTATCCGTCGGAAATAATCATGCGGTCTTTTACGATGATGGCACCTACTTTCCGACGGTGGCAATGTGACAACTTTCCCCATTCCAAAGCCATCCTAAGATAGGCTTTATCATACTTTAGCTGTTTAGCTTCCTTCATAGCCGCAAGTTAGAAAAAGAAAGGAAATGTTTGGATGAATTAAGAAAAATTTAAGGGTTTGGAAGGGAATTAGTACATAAACTACGCAATGTATTAATTTCAATTGATACACTTTCTGATCCCAAAACGAGATTTTCAGAATAGAATTCCAAATAGTTATACTTTTAGTAAAACAAATTGTTATTCGGTTCAATCATTTTAAATGAGTTCTTAAATTCAGATTCATTTTTTAAATAATTCTGACAAAATATGGTTTCTATAAAGTACTACGGCAATTATTAAATCTAAAACCGAATCGAAACAAAATACCCTCATCCTTTCCAGAATGAGGGTACACCTAACTAACTAACCTAAACCTATGAAAAGCCCTAAAGCTTTTACAGTTGCAAAGTAACGTCGAATGTTTGGAAAAGCTACTACCAAAATCTTGGTATTTTTTGATTTTACCTAAAATTAATTCAGCAATTCAGACAGGTGGATTTTTATTCTTCACAAATGTAATCCAAAAGTTCAGGAACTACATAGGAAGATTTAAATCGACTTCTCCAAAACAAATTTCGCATGACGCTCCTCTTTATTTTCGCCGCGTGTGTAAACGATATTAATTTTTCGTCCCACTTCACTTTTAAATAATTCGATGATTTCTGGGAGCGTGATAGACTCTCTTTTTTTAGTATCCGGATAGATGGTGTTGTCCTGATAAGCCGAATATTTATCCTCAAATTGATTGACCAGAAAAGTATTGATTTTCTTCTCGTTTACATAACGGATAGCATCGCCTTTTTTCAGACCGGCAAAATAAGCCGGCGAATTTTTTCGTACGTACGCCACCTCCAGATACGGCAAATCAGGGTAAGGCTGGTAGAGTTCCAATCCCGCTAAATTATAATGAAAATCCTGTTTGAAATACTTGTTCTTTTTAAAGTAAAAAGTCTTGTTTTGATAATCATAAATCGTAGTAAATCTTCGCAGAACTTCTGAACCGATGGTTCCGTTTCGGTTTTTGCGCACCACATTGGAAATAGAAATACTGTCAGGAAAAGAAGTCGTCAGATTTTCAAGATGATAAGAACCGATCTTCAAATCACTGATCCGTGTCTTTTTTCCATGGATTTCGCCATTTAATCCATACCCTAAATAATCTTCGATGAATTCAGATGGAATGAAAATGTTTTCTTCGTTTTTTTCAAACAACCAAAGCGCATCCGAACTTCCCGAATCAATCAATAAATCCAAACGAATTTCTTGTTCGTTAATTTTTGAAGCCAAATTCAGATAAGGTTTTTTTCCACGAACTTCAATCGGAACCGACTCAAATTTCTTCAGATTTTTCTTTTTGTGAAAATAATCGGGTTCATAGAAGGTTACTTTTTTACGGCTGTAATTGATTTCGGTTATAAAATCTTTTAAAATGTCATGACCGATGATCCCATAAATCGGAATCCCAAATCGACCGCTCAGGTCAAAACCTTGCTCGTATATCAAAATGATTTCAGACTTTTCAGATGCTGCTTTGCCAATTGTCAGCGAATTCCCGGTTGATAAATAAGCTTCTATATTTTGAATGTCTCTTCCCAAACCGGAAACGGTTATTGAATTTCCTTTCTTCAATTCAAAATGCCGGATCGCGTTAAGGTTGGTAATGATGGTATACGGAGATCCTGTGTCCAATAAGAAATTGAGCGGAACAGAACCATTGATCGAAATCGGAAGGATGATTAAATTTCCGATGTGTTTGAAATAAACTGAAAATTTATCTTTTCCGTTTTCTATCTCAAAACTTTGCGCTTCGCAAAATTGAAACCAGAAAACAAATCCGAAAAACAATAAAAACAGTTTTTTTTTCATCCAACCGAATGTACAAAAGTTTGATACGATTATAAAAATAAATTTATCTGATGGATTTATCAAATTTTTGCAACATAATGCATTCTATGACGCACGAAATCCCGATTATTTGAAATGAAAAGAATTAGATCAAACTTTGCTTGTCCTTATAATTTAGAATCAGAAAAATCGTCACCAACGTGATAAATGCCCAAAGCGAACTTCCTCCATAACTAAAGAAGGGAAGCGGAATTCCCACCGTAGGGAAAAGCCCCATGACCATGGCGATGTTGATGAAATAATGAATTAGAAAGATCGTGGCAACCGAATACCCAAAAAACCGGGAGAATTGGCTTCGTTGTGATTCTGCCAGATAATAAATTCGAAGTATAAACAAGCCATAAAACAATACCAAAATCGTACTTCCTAAAAATCCCCATTCTTCGCCTACTGTACAGAAAATATAATCGGTAGATTGTTCCGGAACGAATTTTCCCATTTTCACGGTTCCCTGCATATAACCTTTTCCTAAGAAATCCCCCGAACCAATTGCGGTTTTAGAATACAAAAGATTATAGCCGGACGTATCACGGAATTTTTTTTCGCCTTCAAAGAGAACCATAATCCGTTCCTGCTGGTGTTTTGGTAATTCCGTATAAATTTTGGATGACGAAAGTGAAATCCCCGAAACAATAATGAAAATTACCGTTGAAATAATTGCAATTTCATAGGTTTGATTTGATCCGAATTCGGAACTGAACATTTTATAAGGCGAATCGGAATTATCCTTTAAAATAAAATAAGAAACCGAAAAAGCGGATAAAAGCGAAATAATTAATCCAATTACCGAATAAAAATAAACATTGAACGATAATATATCGGGACTTGCATATTGTTTGGCAGTTTCATCTGTGATGGCGCCCCATTCAGGGAAAAATGTCTGCATCGCCATAATCAGAATAAAGAAAAAGACCAATCCTATTTGGACTCCCATCGTATTTTTTAACCAAGTTCGGTTATAGGTAAACGCAACGGTAAAAAGACAGATCAAGGAAGTTAAAAATCCCAATCCGGTTAAAATATAATAAGCCGGATACGATATAGAGAGTAAAAATAAAGCGCCGCCGATTACCGGAATAAAAATGAACCAAGCCGAAAACCCTTCTCTGTAAAGGGCTACGATGAAGGCGCTGAAAACCAATACCGACCCCAAATCGGGTTGTAAAAGAATTAATCCAACCGGCATTCCGATGATGCAGAAAGCAGTTACAATGGTTTTTCTTGCGTTTATCTCAATAGATGGCGAACTGATGAAATTAGCCAAAAGCAATCCGGTTCCGAGTTTGGCGACTTCCGCGGGCTGAAAACTGACAAAGCCGAAATTGAACCACGCTTTTGCGCCGTTTATTTCCTTTCCAAAAATCAGAACGGCCACCAAAAGCCCAAGCGCTCCGAGATACAAAATGGGACTATATACTTCAAAAAAGTTGGAAGTGATGGAAGAAAGCGAAATCAGAACCAATACTAAAACAATGCTTAATCCGAAAAATAATAACTGTTTTTCGCCTTTTTCAGGTTCCACAGAGTAAATGTTCATAATCCCAAAGGTTATGAGCATCAGACACATGATAATCGTGGTCCAATCAATTCCTCTTAGCGATCTGCTTTGACTCAATGCTGTCTTTTTTTAAACTGTCTTTCTTAACGGGTTCTACGTACCATCCTTTGCGTTTCAGGTAGTCAACCCATTGTCTTCTGTATTCTCCTTCCAAACTTCCGTTTACCATACGGGTTTCCAGATGTTTTCTTTTGATGGTGTCCAGTAAATATTTTTCCGCAATCAGTGTGGACATGGGCGCTGCCCATCGTGCACCCCAATATCCGTTTTCAACAATAACTGCCACCACAATTTTCGGATCTTCAACCGGTGCAATTAAAGTGAAAAGTGAATGATCCTGCCCGTGCGGATTTTGAGCTGTTCCAGTTTTTCCGGCTTGTGTGAAATCTTTGGAAAGATAAGCTCTAGCAGTACCATTTGTAAAAACTTGTGCCATTCCCTCCATAATCGGAATGAAATGCTTAGCGTCTACCAAGGTTTTTTTTATTTTTGAAAAACGTTCATCGCTTTGCGGTTCGCCGTCAATTTCTTTTACGATGTGAGGCGTGTAAAACGAACCTTTATTGGCTATGATCGCAGTGAAATTCGCCATCTGTAAAGGACTTGTGGTAATATCTCCCTGGCCGATTGCATTAAAAATCATTTGATAAGGCGTCCATTTTCCTTCTCCAAAACGTTTGTTGTAAAACTTCCCCGAAGGAATTAATCCTGAACTTCCCACTGCTAAATCATTATTCAAATAAGTTCCCAGTCCGAAACTGTTCATGATGGCTTTCCATTCGTCCACTCCTTTTGCATAATCATTCGGGTATTTCTGAACAATGTCACGATAAGCTTCGGAGAAATAATTATTGCATGATTTTGCGATGGCAAGTCGAAGGGAAATCGGACGGTAATATTGTCCACAATGACATGCAATTTTCATTCGCCCATAACGAAAACCATGTTTACAGGTAAATCGAGTCGAGTCCGCATCGAGGGTTCCCATCTGTAATCCTGCGAGAGCTGTCATCATTTTAAAAGGTGATCCCGGCGGATACGTTCCCTGTGAAGCTCTGTCATAATTGGACATAGAAACGGTGTCACGTAAAATTGCATTTCTTGTTACGGAATTCAAATATAAATTAGGGTCAACGGTTGGGGCAGATGCCATAGCGAGGATTTCTCCTGTTTGGGGATCAATGGCTACGATTGCACCTCTTTTATTTTGTAATAATTTTTCAGCATATTCTTGTAATTTGTAATCGATGGTCAACGTGATGGTTTTACCACTCTTCGCTGCTTGGTCATATTCACCCTCTTTATAGGGACCCACAGATTTCATCAATCGGTCTGCTACATAATTTTTAACTCCTTTTACGCCTCTTAATTCTTTTTCATAAGATTTTTCCACGCCGGCAATTCCCACCAAATCGCCTGGTCGGTAATAGGTTGAATCTTTTTTGATGTAGGCTTCGTTAGCTTCGTTGATGTAACCTAAAATATTTCCTGCCGAATGAACCATATATTTCCGTTCCGGTCTTTTTACGATTGACATAGAAGGGTAGAGGTAAAGCTGTTCCTGAATCCTGGCATAATTTTCTCTTGAAATATTTTTAATCAATGGATAAGGAGCCATTCCTCGATAGTGTTTGTCTTGTCTGATTTGTTTCATCCGGCGATGAAAATCGGAAACTTTAATGCCTGCCATTTCGCAAAAGGCTGCCGTATCAAATTCTTCTGTGATCATGGCGGGCACGACATCTACTTCGTAATTGTAAGAATTACTAACTAACAAAACACCGTTCCGATCCAGGATATCTCCTCGGTTGGGAAAGATGATTTCTTGTTTTATGGAAGTGTTGATGGCGTTTAGTTTATACCGATCCGTGGAAAGTTGTAAATAATACAACCGCCAGACAAATAGCCCGATGATCATCAAAACTATAGCAGAAATTACATAAATCTTTTTCATCGTTCCGCTCTCTTTCTAAACAAAATTAAATAGAAATAGACAAAAAGTAAAGTAAATGCAGAACAAGAAAGTGTTCTTAGCATAATTCCTCCGAAATTGGAAAACGATAAACTTTCCATAAGAAAGAGTAGAAAATGGTGGATAAAAACCATCAACGCGGTATAAATAATCCATTGTCCCGCATTAAAATCCGAATAGCGGAATTCTTCTAATTCAAAGAATTTAGTTCCGGAAACCATGCGGATGATGTGTTTGCTTAGAAATCCGATGGTTAAACTCGCAAAAGCATGAATTCCACCCGTATCTTCAAATAAATCAACTCCCCAACCCAGCAAAAAACATAACAAAAGAAATACATAACGATTTCGAAAGGCCGGATAAAGTAGAATGAAAAGAATATAAATGTAGGGCGTTGCAATATGGTTAAAGTTGATTTTACTGAAAACAAATGCTTGCAGTAAAACCAAAAGGGCAATGGTGACGATATTTCCTAATAATTTAAGGGTTAGCATTTTGTGCTGTACTATCTATTTTTTCGACTTCTATAATTTCTTTCTTTTCAAGATTTACGACCACTTGTGCATAGCGTAATCTTGCAAAATCTTCTTTTAATTTTACGACGATGTCCAATTCGCCAGTAACTTCATCAATTTTTGATTTTAAAACCGTTCCAATCATAATTCCTCCCGGAATCACACCTGATTTCCCATCTGTTTCGATGGTATCGCCTTTGACAACTTCTATGTATTTAGGGATTTCCTGTAATTTGGCATAACGAGAATCTTTTCCATCCCATGCCAGCATCCCGAAATATTTATTACTTTTTAACTGAACTGTTGTTTTAGCATTCGGATTCAAAGTGGACATGACCCGGGCATAATTATCCGAAGTTTTGTACACATATCCGATGACACCGTTTCCGGAAATCACGCCCATTCCTTTCTCGATTCCTTGACGCGAACCTTTGTTGATAGTCAGCATATTGTAATTTTTCATCACGGAATTATTGATAATTTCCACTGGAATGAAACTATAGGTTTGATGGAAAGCAACATTGTTAACAGGGCCACTCGCAGGATTGGATTCTGAAATTTCTCCTTTCAGCAGCTCCAGTTGCTTGCGCAATTCAGCATTTTCGGTTTGTAATTCCTGATTGTCGTCTTTTAAATGAAAAAATTGGGTAACGTTTGAAATGCGTTGGTCCACATACCCGCTCATTTGAGTACTTGTTTTATCCAGAACCGATTTGTGATAAACCTTTTGTCGGAACGTAAATAAAAAGGAAAGTAATGCGAGTAAAACATAAAAAATAAACAATCCATTCTTGATGATGGGGTTAAGGATGAATTGCATACCGACGATTATTTCATTAAGAAAGTAAACTTATCGATGTTTTTCAACGCAATTCCGGTTCCACGAACCACGGCACGCAAAGGATCATCAGCTAAGAATACAGGCAATCCTGTTTTTTTGCTGATTCGTTGATCTAATCCTCTTAACATAGAACCACCTCCGGCCATATAGATTCCGGTATTGTAAATATCGGCAGCTAATTCCGGTGGAGTTTGGGAAAGCGTTTCCATTACAGCGTCTTCAATTCTCAAAATTGATTTATCCAAGGCGCGTGCAATTTCTTTATAATTTACCGTAATTTCCTTTGGCTTTCCGGTTATCAGATCTCGCCCCTGAACCGCCATGTCCTCTGGTTCGTGTTCCAAATCTTCGATGGCTGCACCGACTTCAATTTTCACACGCTCCGCAGTTCGCTCCCCAATATATAAATTATGATGACTTCTCAAATAATAAGCGATGTCGTTTGTGAAAACGTCTCCGGCAATTTTGACGGATTTATCACAAACAATACCACCCAAAGCAAGAACCGCAATTTCCGAAGTTCCTCCTCCGATGTCGATGATCATATTCCCTTTTGGTAATTGTACATCAATTCCTACCCCGATTGCTGCTGCCATCGGTTCATAAATCAAACGTACATCTTTTGCATTTACGTGCGCTGCAGAATCTTTTACAGCGCGTTTTTCAACCTCTGTAATTCCCGACGGAATACAAATTACAATTCGAAGTGAAGGAGAAAAAAACTTTCCACGGATGCCCGGAATTTGTTTGATAAATTCACGAATCATAAATTCAGATGCCTCGAAATCTGCAATTACACCGTCTTTCAGCGGACGAATGGTTTTTATATCGTCATGGGTCTTCCCTTGCATGTGCTTGGCTTTTTCCCCCACGGCGATTACTTTATTGGTACGTCTGTCAATTGCAACAATCGACGGACTGTCAATGACTACTTTGTTGTTATGTATGATAAGTGTGTTAGCAGTACCTAAATCGATGGCTACTTCCTGCGTAAAAAAATTAAATAAATTCATCTAAACTCTAAATCTTTTTTGATCATTTGGTAAGTGGTTACAAAAATAGATAAATTATAACGAGTTTAAGAAAGGAAAAATTGTCTTTTTTCAGAAAATGTGAAGATTTATAAACAATTGGAGAAAAAGTTCAATCTAAAACCTTCAATAAATTGAAATTCAGAATCATAAAATTTTCTTAATGACTCTTAATTTATGTGAATAAGTTTGTGAGTCGGTATTGAAAATTCCGGTGATGTCAATGGGGTCAATCCGCACTTTTCCATGGGCGTGAATGATTTTATTTTCTTCAAGTATGATTCCAACATGGATGATCTTCCCTTCCGGATTGTCAAAAAATGCCAAATCACCCGGCTCCGCTTCTTCTACAAAACTCAATGCATCTCCTATTTCCGCTTGTTGATAAGCATCGCGAGGCAGTGAAATCCCGCAAAATTTATAAACCTGCTGTACCATTCCCGAGCAATCAATCCCGAAAACGGATTTTCCGCCCCACAGATAAGGCGTATTCAGGTACATCATCGCTAAATGTGGTAAATCTGATTTACTCGAATTGGCAGATTGAAATTCGCCTAAATAATCAATTTCTTTGTTTCCAAATTTAATTTTTCCTTCATTCAAATTAGGAAGCGTCGCACCCATTGGTAGAGTGAGAGGCATTTCCAGATCCACGGCAAGATTAAAACTTTCCGAACAAAATTTATCGATTCGAATCGAACTGTATTCTTTCTCCGAAACTTCCAAAAACTGTTTCAAATCTGCCCATCCGGAATATCCGTCAAAATCCGATTTAACCTGAACCCAATTCTTTTTAACGTCCAGAATTTCTACTTTTTCACCAAATAAGACTTGTGAAACCATTTCCGAACGGTCGGATGGCTCTGCCCGCAAAGGCGACACACTTACTTGGCAAATTGCAAATTTCATTTTTTTATTCTATGCTTTTAATAACTCGATTTGGTAACGGAGTAAATTCGAAGTTATTTTTTTCTAATTAAACTAATTCCATCTCTGATTGGTAAAATAATGGTTTCCACCCGAACATCTTCTGCTACTAATTCGTTGAATTCTTTTAAAATTAAAGTGTCTTTATCGTTCGGTTTGGGTTCTTCCAACACTTTTCCATACCATAAAACATTGTCCGCCAATATAATTCCACCCGAATTCATTTTCCCCAAAACCTTTTCGTAATAGTTGATATAGTTAGATTTATCCGCATCTATGAATACCAAATCAAAATTTTCCTCTAATTCATCCAAAACATCCAACGCATTTCCGATTTTTGTTTCAATTTGCTCCGCGAATTTAGATTCGGCAAAATATTTTTTGGGAAGATACATCAATTCTTCATTTCGGTCGATGGTGATGATTTTCCCCTCTTTGGGCAAACCTTCCGCCAGACACAAAGTCGCATAACCGGTAAAAGTTCCGATTTCCAAAATGGTTTTCGGTTGGATCATTTTAGAAATTAAACTTAATAAACGCCCCTGATAACCTCCTGAAAGCATCTGTGGTTGTGTGGTTTTCTGAAAAGTTTCCTTTTCTAATTTTTTCAGTAAATCCATTTCAGAAGTTCGGTGACGATCCAGGTATTTTTCCAATTCAGCCGATAAAATGTCCATTCAAATCCTTTTAATTCCTACAAAAATACATTTTTCGCTAAAATTATTTTGTATTTTTATCGGCAATCAAAACAAACATACATGATCAACAAAAAAGTAGAGAACGTTCAAGTTGCGGTGGAAGGCGTAAAAGATGGAATGACGTTCATCGTAGGCGGATTTGGGCTTTGCGGAATTCCGGAAAATATCATTGCCGAATTGGTTCGTTTGAACGTAAAAAATATTACCTGTATTTCCAATAATGCGGGCGTAGATGATTTTGGTTTGGGTTTTTTATTGCAACAAAAACAAATCAAAAAGATGATTGCTTCTTATGTCGGAGAAAACGCCGAATTTGAAAGACAGATGTTAAGTGGTGAACTGGAAGTAGAATTGACACCACAAGGAACCTTAGCTGAACTTTGCCGAGCCGCACAGCACGGATTTCCTGCTGTTTGGACTCCGGCAGGATTCGGGACGGAGGTCGCAGAGGGAAAGGAAACCCGCGAGTTTGACGGAAAAATGTATGTGTTGGAACGAGCCTACAAAGCCGATTACTCATTTGTGAAAGCATGGAAAGGTGACGAAGCCGGAAATTTAATTTTCAAAGGAACTGCAAGAAATTTTAATGCGCCGATGGCAGGCGCGGGAAAAATTACCGTCGCGGAAGTCGAAGAATTGGTTCCGGTCGGAGAATTGGATCCGAATCAGATTCATGTTCCCGGAATTTTTGTCAATCGAATTTTTCAGGGAGAAAAGTATGAGAAGAGAATTGAGCAGAGAACCGTTCGTCAACGGTAATTTGAAAATGTGTTGATTTGAAAATTTGAAGATGAGAAGCGATAAAGAAAATCTAATTGTAAACATGACTTTTGAATTAGCGTTGAAAGTCATTGATTACTCTGAAGAAATCAGAAATACAAATTGTTTTGAAATGGCTTCTCAAATTTTTAGATGTGGCACTTCAATCGGAGCAAATGTGAATGAAGCTCAAAATGCGGAAAGTAAAGCGGATTTTATTCATAAATTTAAAATTTCAGCTAAAGAAGTTGATGAATTAAATTATTGGTTGAAATTATGCACAGTTTCAACAGATTATCCAAATCCACAAGAAGAATTTATAAATGAATTAAAATCAGTTAGTTTGATTATTTCGAAAATTATTTCATCAAGCAAGAAAAAATAATTTTCAAATTCACAAATCTTCAAATTTAAAAACAATGTTAACAAAAGAACAAATAGCACAACGTATAGCCAGAGAGCTTAAAGATAAATATTACGTCAACTTGGGAATCGGAATTCCGACTCTGGTGGCAAATTACATTCCCGAAGGAATTGAAGTGGAATTCCAAAGTGAAAACGGAGTTTTAGGAATGGGGCCTTTTCCGTTTGAGGGGGAAGAAGATGCGGACATCATCAATGCCGGAAAGCAAACCATCACAACAATGCCGGGTGCTGCTTTTTTTGATTCGGCGATGAGTTTCGGAATGATTCGCGGAAAACATGTGGATCTGACGGTTTTGGGGGCGATGGAAGTGGATCAGAATGGCGATATTGCCAATTGGAAAATTCCGGGAAAAATGGTGAAAGGAATGGGTGGCGCGATGGATTTGGTGGCTTCTGCAGAAAACATTATCGTTGCGATGATGCATGCCAACAAAGCCGGAGAATCAAAAATTTTGAAAAAATGTACGTTGCCATTGACAGGTGTAAACTGTGTGAAAAAGGTAGTGACCGATTTATGTGTAATGAGCATTGAAAATGGAAAATTTCGATTGTTGGAAAGAGCGCCGGGCGTTTCAGTCGAGCAAATCAAAGCTGCAACCGAAGGTGATTTAATCATCGATGGCGAAATTCCGGAGATGGTTTTTTAATTCAATTTGAAAATTTGAGGATGAGTTGATTTGAACATTATGTTATTTCGACAAAGTAGAAATTTATTAATTCAAAAATAGAAAAAAATGTACGAGCACTTTTTCACATGTCCTCATTGCTGGGAAGAAATTTCGATGTTGATTGACACATCGGTTCCACATCAGAAATATGTGGAAGATTGTGAAGTTTGCTGTAATCCGATGGAAATAATGGTGAGCTGTGAGGATGGTGAGTTGATTGATTTTTCTGTCAGTGTTTTGTAAATTAACTATTTCTAAAATTAAAAAACCTCTTGACATCAAATATGATCAAGAGGTTTTTCTAATAAATGGAAATTAATTGGAAACTTTATGAATGGCAAGCGAAACTTTGTTTGAAGTCAATAAGCTGAGACTGACACCACCTGTTTCCACTGCAAAAGTCAGGGTCTCTCCTTCGTCCAATTCAACTAAAGAAGTTAAAGTAGTGGATGAAAGCGGAACAGAAGCTATATCTATAACTCCAAAAGCATATACTCGTACGGCATCAAACATTTTCTGACTGACAATTTCGTTTCCATTTCGAATCAATCCTAATTGTTTGCTTCCTAAAACCGATAAATCTATACCGCCTTGTAGCTGAAATTCATACGTGACGGAATAAATTCCTGTAGAAGGTGCCGTAAAGACACCATTTACAAAGTTGGCTGGATCGCCCAAATACGTATCAGAGACTCCGGTGAGATTGATTTTATACCAGTTGGTTCCGGAGATGCCTAAATTCAATAGGCTCCATCCTCCCGTTTTTCTTGCTCCATAAGCTGATCCGGAAAAAAAGGAGTTACCTAAACTTGCTGCCAGATCCTCTTTGGTGATTTGTGCAAAAATAAAATCTCCCGGAATCGATTTGTCAACCATTAAAACCGCTTGTTCGTTTGTGATAGATGTACGAACTGGAATGTCACGAACTTTTAAAGTTCCGTTTACGTCAAGTGTAGCTAAAGGATTGTCTGTTCCAATTCCTACTTGAGCAAATAAAGAGCAATACGAAAAAATAAAAATTAATGTTAAGAAATTAGACTTTTTCATCGTAAAGTAATTTTAAATTAGTAAAGAAGAGTTCAAAAAAATTAAATTACAATCTCCCTGGGGGGAGGAAAAGGTGACCTTTTCTAATAAAATGCATTAGTAAGGTAGATCTAAGGTTTTACACCCAGATTTTAAAGAAATTGTTTAGTTTATCAGTTTCTAATTATAGAAATAAATAAGATCGTCATACCAAATATACTAATAATTTTAAAATGAATAAAATCATTTTATGTCAAATGCGTCACGAAGTACATTTCCAAAAACATTAAAAGCCAATACTAAAAGCATAATGGCTATTCCAGGAAAAAGAGCAAGATGTGGTTCGCCGATGATAATATGTGAATAGTTTTCCTTAATCAAATTTCCCCAAGATGGGGTAGGTGGCTGCGCACCGATTCCTAAAAAACTAAGTCCGCTTTCCACTAAAATTGCAGCTGCAAAATTAGCAGCCGAAATAACAATAACCGGCGCCAGTATATTGGGTAAAATTTCCTTGAAAATAATACGCATATCGCTAAATCCCAATGCTTTTGCTGCTTCTACAAATTCTTTTTCGCGATAACTGATAAATTGTCCTCTGACCACACGTGCTACTTCGACCCACATCGTAAGACCGACTGCTACAAAAATTTGCCAGAAACCTTTTCCAAGTGCCAGTGTTATGGCTATAACCAGCAATAAAGTAGGGATTGACCAAACAACGTTGATGAGCCACATGAGGATGTCGTCCACTTTTCCTCGGTAATATCCACCGATTGCTCCAATAGGTATTCCGACAACCAATGAAATAAAAACAGCTATGAAACCAATTAAAAATGAAATGCGGGTGCCGATAACCAGTCGCGAATAAAAATCACGTCCGTACGAATCAGTTCCTAAAACAAATTTCTTTTCGTAAACGAATTCTTTCTGGATTTCATCTTGGTTAATTCCTTTGTCAATCCATTCTTTTAGCGAAATTTTTGATAATTCACCCGTAAGTCCGTCTCCTAAATAGGGAATGTACTGAATGGAATCTGATTTGAATTGATAAGAATTGATCGCAATTTGGTCCGTTTCTACTTGTTTTCCAAAAAAGAAATCCTTCAGAGAATTACTTTTTGAATAATTTTCTAAAGGAACTTCTATTATTTGTTGCGTATAGCCCATGGGTTTGTGGGCCAGTATTACATTTTGCTGGTTAGCATCTGTCACTTTATCTCCCGAAAGGAAATAAGCAAAAATTGTCACAAAAGCAGCGAAACAAATCAGGAACAAAGAAGCAATGCCCAGCGGATTCTTTTTAATCTTTCGGATTGCGTTTTTATTAAATGAACCTGATTGCTGCTCCATTAATTTTTATGAAATATCTTTCAGAATATTGACGGATTCTTCCAAATAAAAATCATTCGACAGATTTTTATGCCACTCTTTTCTACGGTCACGTAATATCGTATCGTTCTTTAATTTTGGGAGTTCAAAAGCCGGCGACGAAACCTTTAGACGTGATTTATAAACATCAATTGAATCAAACATTTTGGATTGTTGTTCACGTAACAATCGGTCTGCTTTGAATTTATCGACGTTCAAAGAAATTCGGTCAATTTTATCTAAATCTTGATAATAACGTGCCGCTTTATCAATCAACATCAAATGACTGTTATTTTTCACTCTTGAAGCACTATTTGATTTTACCTTATTCAAATCAAATGCATTTTTCCAAGGTTCAAATTGGACTGCTTTTATTTGATCCCAAGGCAGAGCGTCGTGCGAATTTGACTCGCTTATATCAGAATAAGTCAATAAATCGGTCATGACAACGTCCGGCGTAACACCTCTTAATTGGGTAGAACCACCATTTACACGATAAAATTTTTGAATTGTTAATTTCAGTGAACCAAATTCGTCCGGATTAAATGTTTTTTGATCAAGCGGAATAAATGTCTGAACGGTTCCTTTTCCAAATGTCTTATTACTTCCTACGATCACAGCTCTTCCGTAGTCTTGCATTGCAGCAGCTAAGATTTCAGAAGCAGAAGCAGAAAGTTCATTTACCATGATGACAAGAGGTCCATCGTATAAAATCGCAGGATCTTTATCTTCGTGGATTTTCATCTGTCCATCACTTCTTCGAACTTGAACAATGGGTCCTTTCGGAATGAACAATCCCGCAATTTCCACTACTTCCTCCAGAGATCCTCCACCATTGTAACGAAGATCGAAAATCAGTCCTTTGATGTTTTCTTTTTTTAATTCGATGATTTCTTTGGTGATATCATCCGAAGGGTCACGTCCGTTTCGGTCATTGAAATTTGTATAAAATTCGGGAAGATAAATGATTCCGTATTTATCGCCGTTGTCTTGTATGATAGCACTTCTGGCAAAAACTTCATCTTGTTCGATTACATCACGAACTAATTTAATGTCCTTAATAGAGCCATCTTTCTTTTTTATAGTCAAAACAACTTCAGTTCCTTTTTTTCCACGAATGTGACGTATGGCTTCGTCCAAAAGCATTCCCACGATATTTACAGGAGCTTCTCCTTTTTGTTTTACGTGTGTAATCTGATCGCCTACTTCCAATTGACCGTCTTTCCAAGCAGGTCCGCCTATCACCAATTCCATTATGGTGGCATAACCTTTTTTATCCTGAAGTCTTGCACCGATTCCTTCCAATTGTCCGGAAATATTGACATCAAAGTCATCTTTATCATCGGGTGAAAAATAACTTGTATGCGGATCGTATTTTTCCGTAAAAGAGTTGATGTAATGCGTCAGAAAACGCTCTTTCTTTAAACGCGCCTGACGTCTGAAAAAATCAGACATATTATCCGAAACTGTTTCTCTTGCTTCTTTTTCTAATTCCGCGATGGGCTTATTCGTTTTGGTAGAATCTTCCTGTAGTCTAACTACTTCTGATAAAGTGCTGTATTTTAGGTATTTTCTCCAAAGCTCCTTGGCTTCCTCTTTGGTTTTTGCATATTGAACTACATCATCTCCAATTAGAAAATCTTCATCTTTAGAAAAGTCAAATGGTTTTTTTAAAATTTCTTCCGAATAAATTCTCGCTTCATCGTAACGTTTGAATAGAGTATCGATAGTTGAGTGGAAAAATCCTAAATCTTGGTTGTTAAAATAATCATCGAGGTTATGAATATCTTTTTTAAATAAATCATAATCCGATTGTAAAAGATAACGTTTGTTACCATCTATTTTTTCAAAATACATTTTGAATACATCCTCTGAAAAACTATCGTTGATGATTTGTGGCCTATAATGCATATAGGTCAGGGTGTTTCGTATATTTTTTATGATTGTTTTAATTTTATCATCGTCATTTGAATTTCCCGGCGTGCAAAAACAAAAAGCTAAAAAGCACATGGAAAGAAACGATAACAGTACAAAAGTTTTTTTCATCAGCATATATAAAATCCTTGTTAGGGTTTGTTTAATTTTCGAATCAAATATAACGCCAAAAAATAGTTTAAGTACATTTGACAAAAAAACTTTCAAATATAAATGAAAAACAAGGAGAAACCTTTGATTCTGGTTACAAATGATGACGGAATTACAGCACCGGGAGTTAGGGCTTTGATAAAAATGATGAATGAAATAGGAGAAGTTTATGTAGTGGCACCGGATAGTCCCCAAAGTGGTATGGGGCATGCCATCACGATTAATTCAACCTTGTTCTGCGAAAAAATAAAAATTGATGATGGAGAACAATCAGAGCGCGAATGGGCTTGCTCAGGGACGCCAGTGGATTGTGTGAAATTGGCCATCACGAGAATTCTTCCAAGAAGACCGGATTTATGCGTTTCCGGAATTAACCACGGCTCCAATTCATCCATAAACGTCATTTATTCGGGTACTATGTCGGCAGCTGTGGAAGCGGGGATTGAGGGGATTCCGGCAATTGGATTTTCACTATGTGATTTTTCTTACAGTGCCGATTTTATGGCAGCTAAAAAATTAATTCAGAAAATTGTTTTAGAATCCATTGAGAAAGAAATGCCGAAAGGAATGGTTCTGAATGTAAACATTCCGAAACTTCAGGAAAAACAACTAAAAGGAATTAAAGTATGTAGGCAGGCAAAAGCTGTTTGGGTAGAGGACTATGACGAACGAAAAGACCCTCGCGGAAGAACTTATTATTGGTTGACAGGGAAATTTGAAAATCTGGACAAAGGAGAAGATACAGACGAGTATGCACTAGAGGAAGGATTTGTTTCCGTGGTTCCTATTCAGTATGATATGACGGCTCATCACTATATTTCCGAACTGAATCGATGGGATTTATAAATAAAATGTTCCAAACAAAAAAGAGCCGAGTAATCGGCTCTCGTTTTTAGATGTTTCGGAAAATTATTTTCCAATGTTTTTGATGTCTTCGCCGACTTTTTTAGCGCCATCTTTTACATCTTTAGCAGCTTCTTTTACGCCTTCTTTTGTGTCCTGATAAACTTCTTTTGATTTATCACCTACTTCATTTGCTACTTTTTTTGTTTCATTTGCTACGTCTTTTGCACCTTCTTCTACAGCATCAGCTGTATTATTTGCTGCAGCTTTCACTTTTTCCCAAGCTGTTTGAGCTTCGTCTTTTGCTTTTTGAGCTGCATCCTGAGCTGCCTTGTCACCGCTTTTAATAGCTTCGTCCAATTTAGCTTGTGCTTCTTTTAGCCTTAATTCTGCTGCTGTAGCATCAGAATCAGGAGTGGTTTCTTCCACAACAAGTGTATCACCTTCTGGAGCTTCAACTATTACAGTTTCTTCTTCCACAATTTTATCTTTTGGTTCACAAGAAGTTGTAAAAAACATTCCTGCAGCTGCAAGGGCTAATAACCCAACATTTAATTTTTTCATTTTTTATAGGTTTTTATTTCCTCTACCTTTATCAATATCAATGCCAATTCAATTTGACTTCTTGATAATTTAACAAATAGATACGGATGAATTTTTAACTTTATACACCAAATAGAAAGAATTGTCTGAAATGATTCAAATCCAAATTATCAACGGTCCAAATTTAAACTTACTTGGAATCAGAGAACCCGAAACTTACGGAACGGAATCTTTTGAAGATTATTTTTATCGGCTTAGAAAGGAATTTCCAAATGTGTCGATTCATTATTTTCAGTCTAACCACGAAGGAGATATCATCGATAAACTTCATGAAATAGGATTTGAATACGACGGCATTGTGTTAAATGCTGGAGCTTATACGCATTATTCGTATGCCATTGCGGATGCGATCAAAGCGATAAAAACACCCGTAATAGAAGTGCATATTTCCGATGTTTATGCGCGAGAAGATTTCCGGAAGGTTTCAGTTACAGGAGAAAATTGTAAGAAAATCATTTCAGGAAAAGGATTGGACGGTTATAAAATGGCGATTGAAGAATTGATTTAGTCTTAAAACTTTCCTTTTAACTGTTCGTTTAAATAAGAAATATAATTCAATAGTTCCAATCGTCCAATTTTTCCGGTTGCAGAACTTGTAAAAACTTGTGGCATTGATTCCCAGGTTTTTAGCATTTCCTTTTTATAATTTAATAATGCTTTCTGTAAAGCGGCACTGCTGATTTTGTCGATTTTGGTAAAAACCATGGAAAAAGGAATCTGATTTTCACCTAACCATTCCATGAATTCCAAATCAATTTTTTGGGGAGGAATTCTGCAGTCTATTAATACAAACGTATTGATTAGATTGGGGCGTTGGGTAAGGTAATTGGTGATCATTTTTTCAAACTGGCCTCGTTTGGTTTTAGATACACGTGCATAACCATAGCCGGGCAAATCCATCAAATACCAACTTTCCTCCATTAAAAACACATTTAAAAGTTGTGTTTTTCCAGGAGTGCCAGAAGTTTTTGCTAAATCTTTTCGTTCTGCCAGCATATTGATAAGTGAGGATTTTCCGACATTGGATCGACCTATAAATGCATACTCGGGTTTATTAGGTTCCGGGCATTCGGTCCACTTTGGGGCACTTTTTACAAATTCGGGTTTTAAATTCATGTAACCGGTGCGAGTTGTTTTTCAATCAGCCAGTTTTCCAAAAGTTCATTGAACAATTCAGGGTGTTCCATCATAGGTGCATGACCGCATTTATCAATCCAATACAAAGAAGAATTCGGTAACCCTTCATCAAATTCCACCGCAACTTCAGGCGGAGTAACACTGTCATGTTTTCCCCAAATCAAACAAACCGGAGTTTGAATGTCTTGTAAATCCTTTTTCATATTGTGTTTGATTGCGCTTCGGGCAATGTAAAGTGTTTTAATTGCTTTCTTGCGGTCGTTTACCGTTTCAAAAACATCATCGACGATTTGTTTTGTAGCTACTTCGGGATTATAAAAAACTTCTTGTGTTTTTTTTAGAACATAATCGTAATTTCCTCTTTTTGGAAAAGTTTCCCCAAAAGATTTTTCGTAAAGTCCTGAACTTCCCGTCAAGCAAAGTGCTTTGACTAATTCCGGATGTTTATGTGTTACCACTAGTCCCAAATGACCTCCAAGCGAATTCCCTACTAAAATAGCGGGTTCTTTAACTATGTCCTTTAAAAAACGTGCAACAAATTTTGCGATACTTGAAACATTGGTATTCAGAAGCGTGTAATTATAAATCGGTAATTCCGGCGCATATACTTTGTAACCTTTTTTAGAAAAAAATTGTGTCAGCGAACCGAAATTACTCAACTCGCCCATCAATCCATGAAGCAAAACAATAGGCGTGCCTTCACCTTCTTCTAAATAGGAGTATTTTTTAGACTTCTTAAGTTTTAAAAGCATTCCACTTTTGTGTTTGAAACAAAAATAAGGAATTCTATTAGATTTTTTTGAAAAAATAATTTTTTAAAATTGATTTTACGCTGGATTAATTAATTAAATAGTTGATTCTCTTTTTGATACTCTAATTGTCGTTAAAATGATTTTCAAATAGGTAAGAGTGGTAAAAGTTTTCAACAAAGTGGTATTTTGTGGTAAATAATGGTAAAAAGTTTTTTACTTTTGATAAAAATTTCCATTTGAAGCCATTAATTGGGACATATGAATGTAAAGTTGACGCCAAAGGTCGTCTTCCTCTACCTGTCGGTTTGAAAAAACAACTAGCTGGTAAATTGGAAGATGGGTTTGTTTTAAAGCGTTCTGTCTTTCAGAAATGTCTCGAATTGCATCCGATGAGCGAGTGGAATAATGTGATGGCGGACGTCAATAAATTGAATCGATTTGTGAAAAAGAACAATGATTTCATTCGTCTTTTTACAGCCGGTTTAAAAGTAGTGGAAGTAGATAGTAACGGTAGAATTCAGATTGCAAAAGATTTGATTTCGTATGCCGGAATTGATAAAGAAGTGGTTTTGTCGCCAAACGCAATGGTATTGGAGATTTGGGATAAAGACAGTTATGAGCGTGTCGTGGACATTGAAGAATTGGATTTTGCTTCCTTAGCAGAAGAGGTGATGGGTAATGTGAAAAATGACGAAGATGCAATATCATAACCCTGTTTTGTTGATGGAAAGTGTAGGTGCTTTGGTGGAAGATCCAAACGGCATTTATGTAGATTGCACGTTCGGCGGTGGAGGTCATTCCCGTGAAATTCTAAGCCGGCTCGGAGAGAACGGTAAATTGATTTCATTTGATCAGGATGAAGATGCAAAAGCAAATGCTTTAAAGGATAGTCGTTTTGAATTGGTGATGCAGAACTTCCGTTTTCTGAAAAACAATCTTCGGTATTTAGGGGTTAAAAAAGTTTCAGGTGTCTTAGCGGATTTGGGTGTTTCTTCTCATCAATTTGATACCCCGGAAAGAGGATTTTCCATTCGTCTTGACGGGGATTTGGATATGCGGATGAATCAGAATCAAAAACTGACGGCGGCGAAAATCCTGAACGAATTCGAAGAAGAAAAATTAGCCGATATTTTTTTTAACTACGGAGAATTAAAATCGGCCCGAAGAATGGCAAGGGAAATTGCTTCGGAAAGAAAGTTAAATCCAATTAAAACCATAGATCAGCTAAAGCAAATCTTTAATTACCTACCTAAAAATAAGGAAAATAAAATTTTTGCTCAATTGTTTCAATCGCTTCGAATTGAAGTAAATGATGAAATGGCTGCGCTTCGCGAATTGTTGACGCAATGCGGAGAAGTGCTTGAGCCCGGGGGTAAAGTGGTGATGATTTCGTATCACTCGTTAGAAGACCGATTGGTGAAACGATATATGAAAACGGGTTTGTTTGAAGGAGAGCCGGAAAGAGATATGTTTGGGAATTGGGATGCTCCTTTTAAACCGATTCAATCCAAAGTAATTGTTCCGGATGCAGATGAAATTGAACGAAATCCAAGAGCAAGAAGCGCGAAAATGCGAGTTGCAATAAAGAATTAGAAATGGCAAAAAATCGTAAAAGCAATATCAGTTATAAAGATATCCTGAAAGGGAAATTCTTGGTGGATGACGGTTCCATGCAGAACTGGCGTTTTGTGCTGTATTTAGTTTTTTTGGCATTTGTCAGTATTTCCAGTTCACATTGGATCGATAAAAAAGTTGTGAAAATAAACAAATTAGATGAGGAAGTTTCCAATCTGAAAGCGCAATATACTGATGCGCACCGTATGGTGATGAAAATGCAATTGGAGCCGGAAATTATGAAACAATCCGAAGCAATCGGAATAAAATTGACAGACGAACAACCTTTTGTGTTAATTAAGAAAGTGTATGATCAGGAACCGTAAAAATTTATTGGTTAGAGGATATGTTGTAGGATTCGGACTGCTTTTGATAGGAGTTGGAGTTTTATTTTCTATGATAAAAATTCAAGTTTCCGAAGGTGAGAAGTTAGATAATTTTGCGCAACAGAATTTCCGCCTTGCGACCGAATCAGCAGAAAGAGGGAATTTATATGCTTCCGATGGAGATTTATTAGCCACGACTATTACTGTTCATAACATTTATCTGGATTTGACGGTTATAAAAGATGATTTGTTTGACTCGGAAGTTGGTGTGCTTTCTGATTCTCTCTCCCGAATGTTTCAAAAACCGGCAGCTTATTTTGAACAAAAACTAAGAACCGAACGAAGAAAAGGAAACCGATATATGACCTTGATAAAAGGTTTGGATTACCAGGATTATATGCGAATTAAATCTTTCCCGATTTTTAAAGAAGGACAAAACAAAGGTGGATTTATTCACGAAACCAAACCAAAACGTGAATTGGTTTTAGCGGATGTCGGTGCCAGAACCATTGGTTATGATGATGGGCGAGGAAAAACCGGTTTGGAAGGAGCGTATTCAAAAGATTTATCAGGATCGGAAGGAAGGCGTTGGGAACAGTTCATGGGACGTGGGCAGTGGAAACCGTTCAAATCTTGGGAAAAAGAACCTATTAACGGTTCCAATGTCTATACAACCATTGATGCAGGAATGCAGATTGCCGCTTATTCGGCATTACAAGAACAATTAATTGAATTTCAGGCAGAACACGGTTGTGTGGCGGTAATGGAAGTGGAAACAGGGAAAATCAGAGCTATCGTTAACTTAAAAAGAATCAGCGACAGCGTTTATTCGGACGTATATAATTATGTAGTAGGAGAGGGAGCAGAGCCAGGTTCTACTTTTAAAACGGTTTCGATTTTAGCGGGATTAGAAAATGAAAAATTTACGCCGCAAACGACTGTCAATACGGGCGGAGGTTCTTATCGATTGTACAACCGGACGATTCGCGATACGCATGGTTATGGAACGATAGACGTGGAAAGAGTTTTGGTGAAATCTTCCAATATCGGAACGGCGAAATTGATCAATGCCGGTTATGGAAGTGATCCGCAAGAATATTTTGATCAATTGGATAAATGGCACATGACCAAGGCGTTGGGGATTGATATTCAAGGTGAAGCAATTCCTCAATTTCATAAACCCGGTGATTCCAATTGGAGCAGCATCACACTTCCGGTCATGTCGTATGGATACGGTTTTAAATTGACACCGCTTCAGATTTTAACTTTTTACAACGGAATTGCAAACGGTGGAAAAATGTTGAAACCGTTATTCATTGATAAAATCGAAAAAAGCGATGGGCAAACCCTTGATTTCCAACCAAAAGTTTTGGTAAAACAAA
>CALLXZ010000004.1 GCA_937875605.1 uncultured Moheibacter sp. | reverse complement strand
TTAAAATTCATAAAAATTCAGGATTTGATTATTACACAGTTTTTTCGCTTTGGGATACTTTTCGCGCTGCACATCCTTTGTACACGCTGATTCAGAAAAAACGAACCTCGGATTTCATCAATACGTTTCTGACACAATACGAACAGGGTGGACGATTGCCCATTTGGGAATTGGCTTCCAATGAGACTGATTGTATGATTGGTTATCATTCTGTTTCGGTGATGGCAGATGCGATGATGAAAGGTTTGGAAGGATTTGATTATGAAAAGGTATTTGAAGCTGCAAAACACAGTGCGATGTTGGATCATTTAGGTTTGGAAGCGTATAAAAAGAATGGTTTTATTTCAATTGACGACGAACATGAGAGCGTTTCCAAAACGGTAGAATATGCTTATGATGATTGGTGTATCGCTCAAATGGCTTTGAAATTGGGGAAAATGAAAGATTATCATTATTTCATGGAACGTTCCCAGAGTTGGAAAAATCTATTTGATCCGGAAACCAAATTATTTCGCCCCAAAAAAAATGGTGCTTGGTTAACACCTTTTGATGGTCGGGAAGTAAATAATCATTTCACGGAAGGAAACAGTTGGCACTATTCGTTTTTTGCACCGCATGATGTTTATGGTTTGATTCAATTTCACGGAGGTGCTAAAAATTTTGAGAAAAAGCTGGACGAAATGTTCAGTTTGCCTTCTGCTACAACGGGAAGACATCAAGTTGATATCACAGGATTGATCGGGCAATATGCACAAGGAAATGAGCCGAGCCACCATGCAGTTTATTTGTACAATTATATAGGAAAACCGGAAAAAACCAAACAAAAAATTCATCATATTCTGGATAAATTCTATAAAAATGCGCCGGATGGATTGATTGGAAATGAAGATTGTGGTCAGATGAGTGCCTGGTATATTTTGAGTTCGATGGGCTTGTATTCGGTAGCACCGGGCGAAATCGGATGGCAGGTAACGGAACCCTATTTTGATGAAATGAAAATCAATTTTGAAGATGGAACTTCTCAAATCATCACCAAAAAAACATCATTTGCCGATTTGCAGAATTTTGGTTTTGAAAATGTTCCGATGTTGATGCAAAAAGAACCGAAAGAAATCATTACCGTTCCCTATTTCAAATTTAAAAACCGTTCGTTTTCAGATGAAATGATGTTGGAAATAAAATCGTTAAATTCTAAAGATGAAATTTATTATTCCATTCAAAATCAGGGTGAAAAGACTTCAAAAGATTTTTCTTTGTACAAACAACCATTCAAGATTTTAAAAACATCAACTGTTCATTCCTACGTTAAAAAAGGAGAAGAATCCAGTAAAACCGTTTCTGCGCAATTCTATAAACGTCCACATAACTATACCGTTCAGGTAAAGTCAAAAGTGCATCCGCTTTATACGGCAGATGCTCCGGAAGCTTTATTGGACGGAATTATGGGAACAACAAATTGGCGGAAAGGCGATTGGCAGGGTTATCAGGGAACGGATTTCGAAGCTGTAATTGACTTGAAAAAAACAACCGATATTTCTTTTGTTTCAGCTAATTTTTTACAAGATGCGCGTCCCTGGATTCTGATGCCGAAAAACATGAAAGTCTATGTTTCTGCGGATGGGAAAAATTATACGCTTTTGGGTGAAGCGAAAACGAGTGTGAATCCCGAAGATGAGAAAATCCAAATAGAAACACTTAGGGTCGAAGCTCAAACCAAAGCACGATATGTAAAAGTTGTCGCTGAAAATTATGGTAAACTTCCTGTTTCGCACATCAGTGCCGGAGAAGCGGCTTATATTTTTGTAGATGAAATTTTGGTGGAATGATGGAATAACTTGAAATTATTAAATCACCAAAACAGTTTGTTTTAAACCTTGTTGGACACATAACCAGAAGAAATTAAAAAAGGATCGGTCTTGTTTTCGCAATACGGTTTCTATGCGTTCTTCTTTGTATTGGTCTTTTGTATTGGATTTAACCAGAAAATTCCCCAAAGTCGATAAAACTTTTCGGACTTTTCCGTTGTCTTTGTTGTAAAGTGTAACCTTTAAATCATCGTATTTTACTCCGAAATCTCCAGTGGCGTTGACATCATTTCCAGTAAAATTAAAACGTACTTCGCGCATATTTCCTTCGGCTGTTACATGAAGATAAGGTTTAACAAATGGCGTCATTTTCTTGGCGTCAAAGTTAAAAATGCTTCCTTTTATGTTGAATTTTTCAGAACGATTCATCGGATTAAATGTCCATACAGCAGTCAGTTTCGAATCTTTCATGAAATTGGTGGTGATATCCGCTTTCACATCGGGAACACTTGATTTTTTGTAGCCGCTATACACATTATTTATTTTTGCATTAAAATTGGAAAAAGTAAGTTTTCCGGCGCCGGTACTCTCAATCGTTTCTTCTTCGTACTCTACTTGTGAATTTTTCAATGCGATGTTTTTCACTTCCAAAATGAAAGGCAAATCTCGCAGGAGTTTGCTGTACATTAATTTCTTTTTGAGGTCATCCGCCGGAATTTTACTTCGGTAAATATTCGCATGAACCGTTTCCAAATTCATATCCGGAATTTTGAAATACATATCTTTTCCTTGAAAACCAAACCCCATTTTCTGAATTCCGATACTTTTTGCCGTTATAGTGTACAAATCCTTTTCTGATTTAAGACTTCGCACAAATTCTTTTCTCGAAACTTTTGGTTTCAACTCAAATTGACTCAGTTTAAAATTCCCATTGTCAAACGATAAATTTTTGGACTTCAGGCTGTAAAC
>CALLXZ010000003.1 GCA_937875605.1 uncultured Moheibacter sp. | reverse complement strand
GAGTAAATGGAGATTGAGGTTCTAAAGCTAATGGTCCCATACTTCCTGTTTGCGGATTAATCACTAATCTTAATCTTCCATCGACATAAAGCGGTGAAGGTCCATTAAACCCACCAATTTCATCCGGCATCAAAGGTAAGGTAAAGCTTCCTCCTCCTGCCATGGCAAATTGAGTTGCCAGCATATTGGGGTAAGAATTTTCCTGTGCGCTTATGAATAAAGCATTGTCTGTAAAACCGGAAGTTAAAGAATTCCCCAAAGCTACATACTTGCTAAAATTAGCATCACCCGAACTGACTACGATGTCTTCAACTGGTTCGTCAAAATCGGGTTCACAACTTGCAAAAACGACAAGCGAAGTTGCGATGAATATTTTCGATATATTTTTCATTTTTCTCATTAATTAAAGTTATAAGAAAGACCCAAACCAAACACAATGGCACTTAGATTTACATCTCCTTCAAATCCCGATTCTACATTGTGAACATATCGTTCCACTCCCAACGTGTATTGTCCAAATGCATCGATATTCAATCCACCAAAAGTCAATCCGATACCTCCGTTAAAGGCATGGCGAGTTGTTTCAGGTGTTTCCGGAGACCAATGCTCAGATGGCGAAACGAATTCGTCGAAATAATATCCTAAACGGATTGCTAACAAGTCAGTTGCCTGGTATTCACCACCGATTTTCCATACCGCACGATCAATGAAATTTTTCGTCGCATAGGAGTCATAGGTTGCGCCTGTTTCTGTATTGTTCAGCTGAATATCCAAACTTCTGTATTTACCCCATCCGTGAACGGAAACCTCTCCTGCCAACAATAATTTTGAAGTTGCCTGGTAAGAAAAACCGGCTAGAAATTCAGAAACCAAAGGCAACATAGCAGTAAACTCATTTGTAGAGAACGGCATAGAACCATTCAGTCCTGTCGGAACGTTATTCCACATTACTTCTCCGTAATTTGCTTTCATATCAATTGGAGAACGATACGCCAAACCGATGTTTACTTTTGGACTTGGACGGAAATAAGCACCGATGTTAAACCCTAATCCGTGTGCATCTGTGTCATCAATTTCCAATCCTATGTCATTTCCGGCAACACTCATTGTTCTTTGTAAATTCACAGAACCCATTGCGTAAATAAATCCGGCACCGGCACTGAACCATTCGTTAAATTTCACAGCAACTGTGGGTTGGATGAAATAGGATTTCATGGTAATTTCTGTAATGTTTGCTTTCCCTGCCCAATCTTCCGGCCAAGTTACAGTACTACCAAATGGTGTAGTGAAACTCACTCCGACAGTTAAGTCTTCGATAGGACGATAAGAAGCTGCAAAATAAATCGGTGTACCCAGTGGACTATCCGTTTCTGCTGATTCTAAGGTTTTGGGATTTTGCCATTTCACATTATTTATAACGCCAAATCCACCAGCAGCAATGCTCAATTTTCCTTCTACAAATGCAAGTCCCGCCGGGTTGTAAAATGCGATACTTGCATCACGGGCGTGCATGACACTGGTAAGTCCCATAGACGCTTGACGAACACCCTGTAAAGCAACACGGTATCCACCTGCAAAAGCAGAGGAACCCAGCCCAAGCAGAAGTGCAACTAAATAAACTCTTCTCATGTATTGATTCAATTTTAATTTGTTAAAGTGTATTAACAAATGTAGAAAATTAATTTGAAATTGTTATGCGTACATAGTAAATTTTATGAAGGCATTGTTTTATAATTGTTTAAGTCAAATTTTATTTAGTGTATTTGGCACAATAGACTAATTTTTCAATTGTTCGGAAATCAAAAATCCCTCGCTCCAACACGCCTGAAAATTAAATCCACCGGTGATGGCATCGATGTTGAGAATTTCACCGGCGATGAATAAATTGGGAACGATTTTACTTTCCATCGTTTTGAAATCAATTTCTTTTAAATCCACACCGCCCGCTGTTACAAATTCATCTTTAAATGTACTTTTTCCTTTGACTTGATAAATTCCCTCCGTCAATTCTTCTGCTATTTTCTGAATCTGAATTTTGTTCAAATGGGAAAAAGTCAAATCCTGAGGGATCTTTGAAATTTCCAAAATTCGGTGCCAAAATCGTTTCGGAAAAGAAAAAGGATTGATTTTATAAACTGATTTTTTGGCATTTTCCAATTTGAATTCGTTTAGAAAATCGATACAATCTTCTTTCTCTTTTTGGATAAAATTGATTCTAATTTCAAATTCATAATTCAATTGATTCAACTGTAAAGCACCCCAAGCCGAAAGTCGCAAAATCCCGGGACCGCTCAATCCCCAATGCGTAATCAACATAGGCCCTTCGGCTTCCATCTTAAGTTTTGGGATAGAGATTTCCGCCCATTCAAAACTAATTCCCATCAGGTCTTTTAGTCGTTCATCTTGGATGTTAAACGTGAATAATGAAGGAACGGGTTTTACGATTTTGTGTCCAAGATTTTTCATCAAATCCATAGATTTCACGCTGCTTCCCGGTGTAAATATTAGTTTTTCGAATTCATAAAAACTTGATTTTGTTTGAACTAAAAAGAGATTTTCTTTCTTCGAAATTTTCTGAACCGTTTCGCTCAACCGGACTTCAACTTGATTTTTTTCAACTTCGTTCATCAGACATTCGATGATGCTCATGGAATTATTGGAAACCGGAAAAATGCGGTTATCGTCTTCGATTTTCAATGGAACATTTCGGCTTTC
>CALLXZ010000002.1 GCA_937875605.1 uncultured Moheibacter sp. | reverse complement strand
AAACGCCATTGTTCATCTCCTGAAATGGTTGCACCCAATAGTTTATTTCCTTGACTGTAAATAAGTGTAGAAGTTTCTTCTTTAAAAAGTGGACGCGGAAGCGAAAAGAAAAGATACCAAACCAAAAAAATCCCGGAAAGGATACCAATCGGGATTTTATATTTTCTGTAAAATTTCTTAATTCTTTTCCACATGAAGAATCAAATGTTCTCCAAATATAATTCCAATTATTTGGAATTCGCTACTAAATATCCTTGCACCAAACGACCTTCTTCATACGCTAAGTCCGTTTTGGGAATCATTCGTTTTAGCACATTGTTCCATTTTTCGGCATCTCGTGAATCCGGATTAAATAATTTATGACACTGTGCACAGTTATTTTCAAACAAAGTTTTCCCTTGATTCAATTGATCTTCAGAGAAGTTGGCCACTGCAAATTCTTTCGTTGGTGCTGTTTCTAAACTTGCAACCGAAGTAGTCGCTTTGGTAGCACAAGCCACGATACTTAATATAAACAGAACAAATACAAACGTTTTCAAGATGGATTTCATAGCTTTTCAAATTTAAAAATATCATTAAAGGTAAATATTTATCAAATTGGAATTTCTAAGTAGAACTCAATTTAGATTCAAACTAATTCTAAGAAATAGAATTAATTGTACAATATAAAGTTTAAATAAATTCAGTTTTTTCTACTATTTCTTAATTAATTTCAAACTTCTTTTACCTTTAGCAGTTTGAATTTTTGCTATATATACACCCACGGGTAAAGTTGAAACATCTAACTGAACATTTAGAGAATTGACTTTTGAGGCTAATACTTCTTTTCCTGCTGTATTGTAAACATTTATTTGGCTGATAATTTCTTTTGAATCGAAATTGACGAAATCTGTTGCCGGATTTGGATAAATAGAAACTTTATTATTTTCATAATCATCTACTGAAGCAGTACCATCTGTAATAAATATTGAGTAAGCCAAAGATTTATTTTCTGTTAGTGATTGATCAATTCCATTTTTCCATAATTTAGCAACGTAATTTGAACCATTACTTTCATAGCCTGCAATATGGACATCTGAATTAGAAACATATACAGAAGATGCAGTGGCATTATTTACACCATTGGTTAATGATTGCTCCACTCCATTCTTCCAGAGTTTAGCAACAGAAACGGAAGCATTTTTTTGATGTCCTACAACATACACATCAGTACCGAAAACATAGACTCCTACAGCATATGCATCGCCTGGACCAGTTGATAAAGCTTGTTCGACCCCATTCTTCCATAGTTTGGCAACGTAATTTGAACCATTACTTTCATAGCCTGCAATATAGACATCTGAATCCGATACATAAACTGAATTAGCAAAAGCCACTTTCGTACCATCGGTTATGGACTGTTCAATTCCATTTTTCCATAATTTAGCGACAAACATGTCTGTATGGCCTACCCTTGCAGTGCCAACAACATACACATCATTTCCAGAAACAAAAATAGATTTGATAAAAACCTGCCTTGAACCATCTGTTAGATTTTGTACTATTCCGTTCTTCCAAATTTTTGCATAAGAATGTACATTATTAGCATCTACCCTGAATGTTTCAGTTCCTATGACATAAACATCATCACCCGATACAAAAACTCCGCTAGCTTCAGCAGACTTTGTACCATCAGTTAAGGAATGTTCTATGCCATTTACCCATAGTTTTGCAACCCCATTTACACCTATACCATTAAATGCTCCACTAGCATCCATGCCTGCAACATATATGTTATTCTCTGATACATATACTGAGATGGCTGAAGCTGGAATCGTACCATCAGTTAAAGATTGCGCAACACCATTTTTCCATACCGTAGCTACACTATATCCACCAACTATCTCATAACCTGCGACATAAAAATTTTGCGCATGCATAAAAGTAATACTAATAAAAAATAGAAGAATGAATTTGTAAATAAGCAGTTTTCTTTTCATGATTAATTAAGTTTTTAGTTCGTTAAAAATAATCGTATAAATTTAAATTAAATTTCTTGATTTTTTTTATTTACGTTTAATTAAACAAATACTCCCCTAAATAAAAATATAATTGGCTATTATATTTCTTTTATTTGTTCAATTTAATTCTGCGCAAAAGCAAAATTTGGATAAATCGTTAATCGGTGAAATGAAAGACGAAGCCAATTGAATCGAATATACAGGATTGACTAAGTTTTTTGAAAACGGAAAGTTTGAATCTTTGATTGTTTTACATGATGATGAATCTGCTGAAAACTATAACGCAGATGAAATCTGGTGAACGAAAAAAGGAATTGTTCATTTCAAATATGCAGATGAAACTGAAACTTCACAATCCTACGAAATCATTGATACAAATAAAATTCGTTTGAAAGAATTAAAACTTTCGGACACCCCAATTTTGGATGATTTGATTTATGAGAGGACTCAATAGTGGATTTTATTTTGATAACTTCTGAGAAATGTTGAATTCTTTATTTGTCACAACGGGTTCATTCCATTAAATTTGCCTGAACTTCAAAAAACACAATTTAATGTCCACATACGTTGTAGTAGGTCTCCAGTTTGGGGACGAAGGAAAAGGAAAAATCACCGATGTACTATCCGCCAAATCCGATTATGTAGTTCGCTATCAGGGCGGTCATAATGCCGGTCACACTGTTTATGTGGGGGAGGATAAATTCGTTTTGCATTTATTGCCTTCCGGCGTTTTGCAATCCCAGGGAAAATGTATCATTGGAAGTGGTGTTGTGGTTTATCCGCAAAGCTTTTTAGATGAAGTGGCTTCGTTGGAAAGTCGAGGTTTGTCAAGCGACCATATCTTCATTGACCGTCGTGCGCATATCATCATGCCTTATCATATTTTATTGGATGCTTATCGCGAAGAAGCTGCGGGAAAAGATTCCATCGGTACGACAAAAAGAGGAATCGGACCTTGTTACGAAGATAAAGTTGCGCGAGTGGGAATTCGTGCGATTGACTTGTTGAATCCTGAAGTTTTAAAAGAAAAATTAAAAATAAATCTCCAAATTAAAAATGCTTTGTTTGAAAAATTATTTGACAAACCGGCATTGGATTTTGATGAAATTTATTCCCAATATTTAGCGTACGGCGAAAAAATCAAACATCGTTTGATCGATGCGGTAGTGGAAGTGAACGATGCGATTGACGAAGGAAAAAATGTTTTGTTTGAAGGTGCTCAGGCACTGATGTTGGACATCGATTACGGAACGTATCCGTACGTAACCTCTTCTTCTCCTTCCACAGGTGGCGTTTGTACGGGAGCGGGAATTCCACCCACAAAATTGAAAAACCTAATTGGCGTTTCCAAAGCCTATTGTACGCGTGTTGGAAATGGTCCTTTCCCTACCGAATTGGATGATGAAGTTGGAGAACATATCCGAAAAGTCGGTCATGAATTTGGTGCTTCTACGGGTCGGCCAAGAAGATGTGGTTGGATTGATTTAGTTGCACTTCGTCATGCTTGCCGGATCAATGGAATTACGCATTTGGTGATTACCAAATTGGATGTTTTAAGTGGTTTTGAAACCATCAAAGCTTGTATAGCTTACGAAACAGAAGACAGACAAGTCATTGATTATTTTACCGCATCTACTACGAAATTGGATCAATACAAACCAGTTTACAAGGAAATAAAAGGTTGGAACGAGGATATTTGCGGAATCAATTCTTTCCATGAATTACCGGAATCGGCTCAGGATTACATCCATTTCATCGAAGAATATTTAGGGATTGAAATATATTTGGTATCCGTAGGACCTGACAGGTCACAGAATATCATCAGAAAAGAGTTGTTTTAATATACGCAAAACAAATTTCGAACTTCGCTTTACTCCAATTCTTCTTTTCTCCCTTCAATTTCTAATTGTAAAAGGACTTTTGCTGCATCATCTTCATCAAAACTTAGATTTCCAGCGACAAATACTCCTTTCAAGGCATGACCGCTATGTTCAATCCCATATACCGTGGATTCATCATCCGGATTGCTCATACCTTCGTAACGGTAGATATACATAATTTTAAAAGAGCCCGGATCTGCGATGATCAAGTGCGACTCTTTGTTAAAATCTTTTGTAAAACCTTTGCTTTCCAACTCATTCAAAGCCGTTTCAGTATCGGCATATTTGTATTGTCTTTTCTCGTCCATGACTTTAAATTTTAAAGGATTATAATCAACTAACCACATAATTAGTGCCAAAATCCTGATGGTTTTCTTTTTATACTAATTTTTGAAAGCTTAATTTTGTGAAAAAATAATTTCTTATGAGTTCCCATTCCAAATACCAAAATCCTTTAGAATCAAGATACAGCAGCGATGAAATGCTTTATAATTTTTCGCCTGATATGAA
>CALLXZ010000001.1 GCA_937875605.1 uncultured Moheibacter sp. | reverse complement strand
TAAAATAAATTATAAAAATGAGTCAATCGGGGCTATTAAATTCGTTAATTTTAAACCAAAATTCAAATCATCAAAATGCAAGATCCAAAAAGTTTAACTTCCGTAGCCGAATTCCATACCACCTTTCAGCATCCGATTTTGGATTCACCACAGATTCCATCGGAAGCCAGATGCAAACTCCGTGTTTCGCTGATTGCCGAAGAATTAAAAGAATTAGAAGAAGCCATTGCCGATCAAAATATAGTTGAAATTGCCGATGCGCTTTGCGACATTCAATACGTGCTTTCAGGCGCGATTTTAGAATTCGGATTGAAAGATAAATTCTCCGAATTATTTGACGAAGTACAGCGTTCCAATATGAGCAAAGCTTGTAAATCAATTGAAGAAGCCGAAGCAACCATCCAACATTATTTCGAAAAAGACGGAACAGAAAGCTATTACAAAGAAGCAGATGGACTTTATTTGGTTTATAGAAAAGGAGACGATAAAACCTTGAAATCCGTTTCTTATTCGCCGGCGGATTTGAAGTCGATTTTGGAGAAATAAGAAATTTTGGGCGTGACCCCGTTGCGTTTCAAGTTGATTTAATTTTAAAAAAATTGCCGCAACGGGGTCGGGCTCTCGGCACTCGCTTTCCTGTTCACACACTTCGGTAGCCTCAGTATCCAAACAGAAAGAGCTCATACAATGCCTCCATCCCTCACGCAAAAATTGATTAAAAATATAAAGATTTTCAGCTTTGGACTTCGTAAATCAAACCTTCACTTTTTTCCATTTTCCCATTCGGAATAAAATAATCCCGGCAATGGAAATAGCCGTCTCCGCAACAGGTATTGCAATGAAAACGCCAGTTTCATTCCAACCTAAATATTTCGCCAGAAAATAAGCCAATGGAATCTGGAAAAACCAAAAACCAAACAAATTGATTTTAGTCGGTGTCCAAGTATCGCCTGCACCGTTGAAAGCATTGACCATTACCATCCCCACGCCATAGAAAACATAGCCGGTGCTCATGATGTAAATTGCTTGTTTCGCAATTCGCACCACTTCGGCATCGTTGGTGAAAAACGACATGACATTTCCGGCAAACAAAAAGGTAAGCAACATGATGACGCCCATATAAATGGCATTATATTTTGCCGTTATAAAAACCGATTTGGAAGCGCGTTCCAATTGATTAGCACCCATATTTTGCCCTACGAGTGTGGCAGCAGCATTACTCAGTCCCCAGGCGGGAAGCATAAAAAACATCATAATTCGAAGCGCAGTTTGATAGCCGGCAGAAGCTTCATCGCCACCGGATTCCGCAACTAATTTTGCTAAAAATATCCAACTGCAAGAGGCAATCACAAATTGCAACACGCCCGGTGCGGCTACTTTTACAATCGCTCTTACCTGAACCCAATCCGGTAAAAATTGACGCATTTTTATTTGGAGTGATTTGGAATTGAAAAATAAATGATAACACTGATAAATCACACCTACACTTCGTCCTGTAGTCGTCGCGATGGCAGCGCCTGTCAATCCCCAACCTTCAAAACTTCCGATACCCATCACAAAAATGGGAGCCAGAATGATATTACACAAATTGGCAATCCAAAGACTTTTCATGGCGATGGCAGCATTTCCCGTCCCACGGAAAATTCCATTGATCAGAAACAAAAAGACGATACTCGAACTTCCGCCCATCATAATCTGGACAAATGTTTTTCCGTATTCGGCAGAAGCTTCCGAAGAACCCATCAGAATAAGGATTTCTTTGGCGTAAATGATTCCGAAAATACTTAAAATCAAATTGAGAAGAAAGGAAATCAATAAAGTTTGCGCTCCGGCTTTGGCGGCTGCTTCGGGATTTTTTTCACCAATTCTTCTGGCAACTATAGCCGTTGCCGCCATACTCAATCCGATACAGATGGAATATACAATGGTCAAAACCGATTCGGTCAATCCTACTGTTTGAACGGCAAAACTGCTGTGTTCCAAATGTCCCACCAAATAGAGATCAACCAATGCAAATACCGATTCCAATACCATTTCAAGCATCATGGGAATCGCAAGAAGGATTACTGCTTTTTTGAGATTTCCAGATGTATAATCAAATTCAACTTCGCCCTTTATGGACTGAAGAATTAATTTAAAATAATTGTTTTTTTCTTGAGATGAAGTTGTCATAAAAATAATAGCTTTTTGTTAAACTGAATTCTGTTTTTCCGAAAACGGGTCCTTACGCAAAGGATCCAAAAGCTACTATTTCCATGATTTTTGAATTATGTGAGCAAATTTAATATAAAAAGTAAAAAGTAAAAAGTAAAAAGTAAAAAGTAAATAGATGTTTTACAAATAAAAAAAGATTCTCCGAAATGAGAATCTTTCTACTATATACAGTATACAATTAAAATTACTTTCCTTTATACGGACTGGCATTATAATATTCGAGAGCTTTTGGCATAATCGCCTGAATTTGAGCAATACGATTTCCCGGATT